>CBIHLW010000180.1:0-5936 GCA_966210755.1 uncultured bacterium | reverse complement strand
ATGGAAAACAGGTACTGGTGATGCTTGAACTGAGGGCCAGGTTTGATGAGGAAGCCAACCTGGAATGGAAGGAAAGACTGGAAGAAGAAGGTGTGAAAGTTCTGATTGGAATTCCCAATATGAAGATCCATGCTAAAATGGGTATCATCCGCAAGCGTGTACAGGATAAGATTGTTCAATATGGTTTTGTAAGTACGGGGAATCTGAATGAAGACACTGCCAAAGTATATGCCGACCATTGTCTGATGACATCCAACAAGAATATTATGGCAGATGTGAACCGGATATTTAATTATATAGAACATTATAAAACGGGGACCCATTTTCTGAAAGCCTGCACTTCCATTTTGCCAAGTCCCAATTTTGCGCGGCGGGAAATTATCAAGATGATCCATTCCGAAGTAAAAAATGCTATCAGGGGAAATACTGCAAAGATCACAGCCAAAATGAATTCACTTTCTGATGAAGAGATCATAAGTGAATTGTACTAAGCAGCCAAGTCAGGTGTGGAGATCAACCTCATAATACGTGGAATTTTTTGCATGGTTACTGAAAGTACACGCTTCGACAAGCCAATAAGGGCGTTGAGCATAGTGGATGAATACCTGGAACATGCAAGGGTGTGGATCTTCCATAACGGTGGTAAAGAAAAGGTGTTCATATCTTCGGCGGACTGGATGATCAGGAACCTTGACCACCGTGTAGAAGCTTCATGTCCTATTTTTGATGAAGACATTAAAAAAGAAATCAAGGACATTATTGAGATACAGCTTAGAGATAATGTAAAAGGCCGTTGGCTGAATAATGAACTGACCAATGAATATGTGCAGTCAGACGGAGTACAGGTACGGTCTCAGGAAGAAACTTATAATTATCTGCATAATAAAATAACTGAAAGTATTGAAACTGGCGGCAATTGATATAGGCAGTAACGCAGCAAGGCTGTTGATCACCGATGTTATAGTTGGTACGCAGGGAAATCCTGAATTCATCAAGCTAACCCTGGTAAGGGTTCCGTTGAGGCTGGGCTTTGATGTTTTTGATAAGGGAGAGATCTCAGCTCAGAAAGAAGAGATGCTGATAAAAACCATCAAGGCTTATAAATTGTTAATTGATGTATATCAGGTAAAACACCTCATCACCGCAGCTACTTCCGCCATGCGGGATGCAGGCAATGCCCGGTCCATCCTGGATAAGGTTCATAAAGAAACCGGTATCGATATCAGGGTTATTTCAGGTGAAGAGGAAGCCACTTATATCTATGAAAACCATGTGGCCGAAAATCTGAGTAACCAGGAATCTTATCTCTATATTGATGTAGGTGGAGGCAGCACAGAGCTAACGTTTTTCAGTGACGGTAAATTAATTGCCAAGCAGTCATTTAATATAGGTACCATCAGGCTGCTGAAAAACCAGGTAACGGAGGAGCACTGGAATGAAATGCGTGAATTCATCCTGAAAAAAACCAGCGGACTCCATCATATTACTGCTATTGGATCGGGAGGAAATATCAATAAGGTGTTTTCATTGTCAAAAAGAAAAGAAGGAAAACCGCTTACACTTGAACTTCTTCGCAATTATTATAAAGAGTTCAGCAGTCTTTCTCTTGCTCAAAGAATCAGCCTTTACCAATTAAGAGAAGACCGGGCAGACGTTATTGTTCCGGCGATCCTCATCTATATTAATGTAATGAGATGGGCGGAAGCTGAGGAGATCTTTGTACCAAAGATAGGACTGGCCGACGGCCTTGTTCATCTACTGTACGACAGGTTAAAAAAATAGTAAACCGGCACACTGCAACTATTCCTGCTTACTAAAAAAATTTTCAGGTTGGTCCCTGCCTGCAGCCTGATTCATGAACTACCGGCTTTTTCCATACCTTTCCCCGCAAATTTCATTCATGAGTGCCAATGCCCCGGAAGTAAAAAGGATCACTACCCATACTGTTCTGAAAATGAAAGCAGGAGGTAAAAAGATCTCTATGATCACAGCTTACGATTATTCATTCGCCCGGATCTTTGATGAAGCCGGTATTGATGTGATACTTGTAGGTGATTCGGCTTCCAATGTAATGGCGGGACATGAAACCACGCTTCCCATTACGCTGGATCATATGATCTACCATGCTTCTTCGGTAATAAGAGGCGCAAGGCGTTGCCTTGTTGTGGTTGACCTTCCTTTTGGTTCATATCAGTCAAACAGTGATATAGCCCTGGCTTCGGCTATACGCATCATGAAAGAGACTGGCGCACATGCAATAAAACTGGAGGGAGGCGAGGAAGTGCTGGAATCCGTTAAAAGGATCATTGGCGCAGGCATTCCCGTAATGGCGCATCTTGGCCTGACACCTCAGTCCATTTATAAATTCGGCACCTATAATGTCAGGGCAAAAGAAGAAGCCGAGGCCAGTAAATTAAGAACTGATGCCAAACTGCTTGAAGCAGCCGGTTGTTTTGCACTGGTGCTGGAAAAGATCCCCGCCACGCTTGCAAGGGAAGTTTCGCAAAGCCTGGAGATCCCAACCATCGGGATCGGTGCAGGTGCTCATTGCGATGGACAGGTATTGGTAATGCATGACATGCTTGGTATCAATACGGAATTCAAACCACGTTTTTTAAGGCAATATCTGAATCTTCATGAGCAAATAACCGGGGCTATCCAGCAATATATTTCAGATATAAGGACCAACAGTTTCCCTAATGAATCTGAATCATACTGATAAATAATAAAGCTTCTAATATTCAAACCTGCATATAACATGAGAAAGTTTTTTGTATTGGCGAATGTTCTATGTTTATTGATTTCATTGGAGGAATTACGATCGCAGGAAACCGCACATCAACTGGACCCCATAACCTTAACGGCATCGCTGGCACCAGAAAAAGCTTCACGTACAGGAAGGAATGTTTTTGTTATCAAAGGAGAAAAATTCAGTCAGCTACCTGTTCATTCCATTGACGAATGCTTAAGATACCTGCCCGGTGTTGAAATTCAATCAAGGGGACCATTGGGAGCCCAGAGCGATATCGTTTTACGTGGCGGTACATTTCAGCAGGTACTTGTTATACTTGACGGTGTCCGCATCAATGATCCCAATACAGGTCACTTCTCAGGATACATTCCCATTGTTCCTTCTGAGATAGAAAGGGTTGAAATTTTAAAAGGTGCTTCATCTGCCATTTATGGTTCGGAGGCCGTGGGCGGTGTTATCCATATCATCACCAAAACTTTTGCCTTAAAAAAAGGAAAGGCCAATTCCGTTTTTTCCGCACAGGTAACGGGTGGTGAATACAATTTGTTTTCATTAAATGCCGGAGGTTATTTCAGTAACGGAACTACCGCTTTGAGCGCCGGCATCTTATCGAATAATACTACCGGACAGCCACAGCGCGGCACAAACGGTTTTGTATATGCGCACACCGCTTCTTTTTCGCTTGCACATTATTTCAATGAGCGGTTTGAATTGAAAATGCGGTATAGTTATGATGACAGAAAATTTGGAGCACAAAATTTTTATACCAATTTTATTTCAGATACGGCAAAGGAAAGAGTAAGCACATTCTGGAATCAGCTTGGGCTTGTTTACCATGCAAACAGGCATAAGCTAGGTTTCAACATTGGATATAAGAACCTGGAAGATGAATACCAGTACAATTCAGTTGGCCTGCCTAATAAAAGCACAAGTAAGATGCTGCAGGCCATGCTTACAGAGGAATGGAAGATTCAGCCGCGTACTACCATTATTACAGGTGTGCAGTTCATCAGCAAGAGAATTATGTCGAACGACAGGGGCCGTCACCACGTAAACCAGGCGGCAGTGTTTTCAGTAGTAAACCAGCAGTTTGGTGAAAACTTTTTTGCAAGTCCGGCCCTGCGTCTTGAATGGAATGAAAGAACCGGCCTGGAATTAATACCCCAGGTGAATCTTTCGTATCGCATGGATCATTTACAATTAAGAGCCAGTGCCGGAAAAACCATCCGTGATGCAGATTTTACGGAGCGGTTCAATAATTACAATAAGGTATTTGTGTCTGGCGGAAGAATTGGTAACCCTGATCTTTCACCTGAACATTCTGTGAGTTATGAGGCGGGAGCGGATTATTTTGTTAATGATAACCTGAAGATTTCAGGAACATTCTTTCAGCGGTATCATACCAGGCTAATAGATTATGTAACTACGGCCTTTGCCGATATGCCCAGAAAGGTGAATCTTTCTCCCACCGGTACCTATGCCCTGGCTAAGAATATTGCAAAAGTCAATACAACAGGGTTGGAAACTGACATACAATGGATGAAGGATATAGATAAGGAACATTCCATTTCGGCAACTGCAGGACTAGTCTGGCTTTTAAGTAGCAGCAGTGCGTTAACTCCTTCTTTCTATATTTCTTCGCATGCAAGGTTCCTTGCAAATTTCAATTTGTTATACAGGATAAATAAATTCCGCCTTGCAATAAATGGCATTTATAAAAAACGCGATGAACAGATAGCTTCAGTTACTATAGCAAAAGTATCGCCACACTATTTTATGATGAATGTGAAAGCTGAATCATTGATATGGGCAGATAAACTAACTGTGTTTATTGAAGCAGACAATGTATTTGACAGTAATTATGCTGATCTTTTGGGTGCACAAATGCCTGGAAGGTGGCTGATGGGCGGAATCAAAATATCTTTGTAAAAAATGATTATGCAGGAAGTATTGAAACAACTCGGAATACAGGAACAGAATAAGGGAACCTCAACAGGACTTCAGTGGATAGAAAGCAAAGGGAAAAACCTCACCTCCTACTCTCCTGTGGATGGAAAAGCTATTGCAAGTGTTACCTGTGTGGACAGGGCATCTTTTGATAAAGTGTTGGATGCTGCTGATAAAGCATTTATTGAATGGCGTATGTGGCCATCACCACTGAGAGGCGAGATTGTAAGACAGGTAGGTGAAGCCTTAAGAAAAAATAAAGAAAACCTGGGCAAACTGGTTTCCTACGAAATGGGAAAAAGTTTACAGGAAGGTTATGGTGAGGTTCAGGAAATGATAGATATCTGTGATTTTGCCGTAGGGCTTTCCAGGCAATTACATGGATTAACCATGCATAGTGAAAGACCCGGACACCGAATGTATGAACAATGGCACCCTTTAGGTACAGTGGGTGTGATATCCGCATTTAATTTTCCGGTTGCCGTTTGGAGCTGGAATGCCATGCTTGCATGGGTTTGCGGAGATGTTTGCATCTGGAAACCTTCAGAGAAAACACCCTTATGCGCCCTGGCCTGCCAGCATATCATCAAAGATGTTTTTCAAAAAAACCAGGTGCCTGAAGGCGTATGCAATGTTGTGATTGGTGAGAGAGAAGTTGGCGAATGGATCGCAAATGAACACCGCATACCATTGGTGTCGGCCACCGGTTCAACCAGGATGGGTAAGGCTGTTGGTGCTGCTGTAGGTGCCAGACTGGGCAGGTCGCTTCTCGAACTTGGAGGCAATAATGCAATCATCATATCAAAAGATGCAGACCTGGATATGTCGCTTGTGGGCTGCGTGTTTGGTGCTGTAGGTACAGCAGGTCAAAGATGTACCACTACAAGGCGGTTGATCATTCATAATTCAGTATATGACGATTTCAGGAACAAACTGGTAAAAGCATATAACCAGTTAAGGATCGGAGATCCGCTTGATGAAAATAATCATGTAGGACCACTCATTGATAAGGACGCGGTTCAATCTTATCTGGGGGCCATTGAGCAATGCAAAAAAGAAGGCGGAAAATTTATTGTGGAAGGTGGCGTTTTACATGGTGATGGTTATGAAAGCGGATGCTATGTAAAGCCCTGCATAGCCGAAGTTGAACCGGGATTTGAGGTGGTAAAGCAGGAAACCTTTGCGCCTGTTCTATATATAATGAAGTATAATTCATTTGAAGAAGCCATCAATATTC
>CBIHLW010000179.1:0-5974 GCA_966210755.1 uncultured bacterium | reverse complement strand
GCATGGAATCCTGGCGTGTCTCCGCAGATGACCTATAGTGGCAACGGAGTATGGACAATTACGCTTGCGCTTGAAGCCAATAAGGATATTAAATTCCTTGCTGGTAACGACTGGGGTGCTTTCGATTATGAAGATGCCGGTGCGGGTACAGGTGCAGGTGTCAGGAAACTGAAATGGGAAGGAGGCGATAATTTCAAAACTCCGGCTACTGCGGGTACTTATACCATTACCTTAAACGAAAAAACTCAGACGGTAACTATCAATTAATTAACCTCTTCCTGTGAGAACAGGTCATTAAAATAAAAAATTTCATCCCGAAAGGTCATCTGCATTAGCAGATGGCCTTTTTCTTTTATTGAGGTGATCTGCTTTAGCTTATTGGTTAGTTTTACAAGAGCACCCAACTGCGTTTATTGGCATTTAATTGAGCAAGAATGAAAAAACACGTCCTGTTTCTGATTGGTATTTATTTATCAGTTATTGCACATTCGCAAAATAAAAAGGATCCTGTTTATGTAGATGGTGAGGGTGTAATGCGCTGGACCAGGGACAGGTCGGAAGCCAGTTTTTTCGGAGTGAATTATACGATACCCTTTGCTTATGGATACAGGTCGCATAAAGCTTTGGGAGTTGATCCGGAAAAAGCTATTGATGCTGATGTGCATCATATGTCAAGGTTGGGCCTTGACGCCTTCAGGGTGCATGTATGGGATGTTGATATTACTGATTCATCTGGTAATTTGCTTGAAAATGAACACCTCCGTTTATTTGATTATCTCATTCAAAAACTAAAGGATCATCATATAAAGATCCTGATCACGCCCATTGCATTCTGGGGCAACGGATATCCTGAGCGCGATGTAAGAACCAATGGATTCTCGTATGTATATGGGAAAGGTCCATCTGTGGTTAGAGAGGAAGCATTCAAAGCCCAGGAAAATTATCTCAGGCAATTTTTCAGTCATATAAATCCATATACCCGACTTAAATACAAAGACGATCCTGATGTGATTGCTATGGAGATCAATAATGAACCGCATCATAGCGGTGCAAAAGAACGAACTACGGAATATGTGAACAGGATGGCCGCTGCTGTTAGAAGTACAGGATGGACAAAACCAGTATTCTACAATATCAGTGAATCGCCGAAGTATGCTGATGCTATTGTAAAAGCAAATGTTGATGGACATAGCTTTCAATGGTATCCTACAGGCCTTGTGGCCAATCAGGAGCGAAAAGGAAACTTCCTGCCACATGTGGACAGCTATTCTATTCCCTTTGGCGATACCATTCCTGCTTTTCGTAAGAGAGCATTAATGGTTTATGAATTTGATGCCGGCGATGTGATGCAACCTGTTATGTATCCGGCAATGGCCAGAACTTACCGCACTGCAGGATTTCAATGGGCAACTCAATTTGCTTACGATCCTTTGTATACGGCATATGGAAACACGGAGTATCAGACGCATTATCTCAACCTTGTCTATACACCGGCAAAAGCAATTAGCTTATTGATCGCTTCTAAGGTTTTCCATCGTGTTCCACTAAGAAAATCTTATGGCAGTTACCCTTCAGATACTTTGTTTGATGATTTCCGGTTGAGTTATTATCATCAATTGTCGGAGATGAATAGCGGTGAGGAATTCTATTACACAGGAAATACCACATCGGATCCTAAAAACATCCATACGTTGGTACATGTTGCAGGAACAGGCAGTTCAGCTGTGGTAACATATGAAGGGACAGGCGCTTATTTTCTGGATAAAAGAGCTGATGGTCAATGGAGGCTGGAAGTTTATCCCGATGCTATTCCTGTTTCAGATCCGTTTGAAAGAGCCTCGCCTGAAAAAGAAGTGGTAAAGATCATTCACAGGGAAAACAGGATGCGTATCCATTTACCCGACCTTGGAAATAGTTTTCTGATACGTCCGGCGAATGAAGGCAACAGTTATTCCACAACTTCTGATGAGGGCATGTTTTACATAAGACCAGGGGTTTATTTATTGACAGGAGAAAATGTGGGTGGAAGAATTAATGTTCCTGATGAATGGAAAAAATATTATGCTCCTCCGGCATCAATAAAAGAACCGGTATTGGTCCATCTGCCATTTCATGAGATCAGTCCGGATAAAAAAATAAAACTTAACGCTGTCATTGCGGGCATTGACAGTTCAGCAACGGTATCAGTAGAGCTGCGAAGTTCCTCTCAGCCCCAATGGAAAACATTACCGCTACACAAGGTGGAGGGTTTTGCATATGAAGTTGAATTGCCGGCAGATATTTTAACGCCCGGAATAATTAGTTACCGGATAATGGTCAGGACAAATGAGGATATTTATACATTTCCGGGCGCCATCAAAGGAAATCCATACGCTTGGGATGCATGGCGCAATGAAAGCTGGCAGACGATTGTATCGCAGGTAGGGAATCCTATAGAGTTATTTAATCCTGTTACTGACAGGCAGGAGGTGATGTTGTACAATACGGACTGGAGAAATAACAGGGTAGAATATATCACTACAAATGCTCCCGGCGGGCTGGCTATTAAAACCAGTTCTGATGCGGGTAAACCAATGGGGTGGCAATATTATTTCAGAGATAAAATTGCAGGGCGTCAGGAAGAATCAGGTGGGTTCAAAAAGTTAGTTGTGAAGGCAAGGTCCGGGCAAAATGTCCATGCAAAACTTGCTTTGATCACAACAGATGCCGATGCTTATGCCAGCCATATTGAATTAACCAGTGAATGGAAAGAAATTGAGATCCCGTTGAAAGATTTAGTGAAATCAGGATACATGTTATTACCGAGGCCTTACCCTGGCTTTCTACCATTAAATTTTGAATCAACCGCCAAAAAGCCACTTGATATAAGAAAAATTGAAAAATTGGAAATCAGTTTTAATTCAACCGGTACCGCTCCGGTTTCTTTGGAAGTGGAATATGTTCGATTAGCCAACTAAACCTCGGAGGTTGGTATTGACAACCTCGGAGGTTCAAAACACCAACCTCCGAGGTTTTAAAATCAGTATAATGAAATTACGATCCGATTTGTCTATTCTATTCAGGTTCAGGTTGTCTATCCCTTTTACATCCTGCCTGCTGCTCATTACCTGCTTATTGCCCATTGCTACAATGGCCCAACGACAGCGCATCAGCCTCGATGAGGACTGGCGGTTTCATTTTGGCCATGCTGCCGATCCGTCCAAAGATTTTAATTATGGCATTACCGCCATCTTTGCCAAATCCGGCAAAACCGATAATACTGCCATTGCAGTCAACTTTAATGATTCTTCCTGGAGGCAATTGAATATTCCGCACGACTGGGCAGTGGAACTTCCATTTTTCAATTCACCCAATTTTGATGTGCAGTCACATGGATATAAGCCTGTGGGTGGATTGTTTCCTGAAACCAGCATTGGCTGGTACCGCAAAAAATTCTCCATTTCAAAAAAAGATTCAGGTCAAAGGTTTCAACTGGAGTTTGATGGCGTATTCCGCGATGCCGATTTCTGGATCAATGGATTTTATCTGGGGAATAATCAAAGTGGTTATGTGAGCGTTGCCTATGACATCACGGATTATGTCAGTTTCGACAAGCCAAATGTAATTACAGTAAGAGTTGATGCCACGCAATATGAAGGCTGGTTTTATGAAGGTGCTGGTATTTATCGTCACGTATGGCTGAATCAATACAATAATCTGCACATTGTTCACAATGGTATGTTTGCCAGTTCGGCAGTAAAAGGAAACAATGCATCCGTACAGATTGAAACAGAAGTGGAAAATAAACATCTTTCTCAGGTCGATGCCGCAGTTGTTTCTTATCTGGCCGACAGAAATGGAAATAAACTGGTACAGTCGCCAGTGCAGCCCATAGTGTTAAATGTAAATGGAAAAACTGTTGTAACACATAAACTGGATCTTGCAAATCCCAGACGCTGGTCACTGGAAGATCCTTATTTGTACCGCGTGGTTTCCCTTGTATTGCAAAATGGGAAAGTGGTAGATAGTATCAAACACAGGTTTGGCATCCGTACCATTGAAATTAAATCCAATGGCGTTTTCCTCAATGGGAAACATGTGAAACTGAAGGGAACCAATAATCACCAGGATCATGCAGGTGTTGGTAGTGCCCTGCCTGATTATCTTCAATTTTACCGGATAAGGTTATTAAAAAACCTGGGTAGTAATTCATACCGCACAAGTCATAATGCACCTGCGCCTGAACTGCTTGATGCATGTGACAGCATGGGTATGCTGGTAATGGATGAACAGCGGCTACTTAATAGTAGTGCGGAGTATATGAGCCAGTTTGAAAGGCTGATCAAACGCGACCGGAACCATGCGTCCGTATTCATGTGGTCAATTGGTAATGAAGAAGGATGGATACAGACCAATTCAGTTGGTAAGCGGCTTGCACAATCCCTGATGGCCAAACAAAAGGAACTGGATCCAACAAGAATATCCACCTATGCTGCTGATCTTCCCAATGTATTTCGAGGAGTGAATGAGGTGATACCGGTGAGAAGTTTTAATTACCGGGAGTTTGCAGTTGAAGATTATCACAGGGATCATCCACATCAACCCATCATTGGAACGGAGATGGGAAGCACGGTTACAACAAGAGGCGTTTATCAAAAAGATACCATCAGGGCCTATGTGCCAGACCAGGATATTACATTTCCCTGGTGGGCAAGCCAGGCTGAAACATGGTGGAAACTGGCTGCTGTGAATGATTATTGGCTGGGTGGTTACATCTGGACAGGATTTGATTACCGTGGTGAGCCCACACCATATAAATGGCCCAATATCTCATCTCATTTTGGCGTGATGGATGTTTGCGGCTTTCCAAAAAATATTTATTACTACTATCAAAGCTGGTGGACGGATAAGGACGTGTTACATATTTCGCCGCATTGTAATTGGGAAGGTGAGGAAGGAAAGCCTGTTGATGTCTGGGTGAACAGCAACGCAGACCATGTTGAATTATTTTTAAATGGTAAGTCGCTTGGGAAAAAGGATATGCCCCGAAACAGCCATTTGAAATGGAGTGTTCATTATGAACCCGGAAAACTGGAAGCCATTGCATTCAAAAAAGGTAAACGTTTATATACGAAGGTTGAAACTACAGGTGCTCCATATGAATTGGTTTTAACTCCGTATAAAACTACCATGTATGCAGATGGAAAAGATGCCACAGTAATGAATATTAGTGTTGTAGATAGTTTGGGAAGAGAAGTTCCGGATGCCAACAACCTTGTGCGATTCACCTGGACTGGCGATGCAAAGATCATTGGCGTTGGCAACGGTGATCCAAGCAGCCATGAACCTGATAAATTCTTTGATGATTCAGCCTGGCAAAGAAGACTATTCAATGGAAAATGCCAGGTGATCCTTCAGTCTGGAAAGTCAGAATGCGTGATCAGATTCCAGGCAGGATCAGATGGTTTGTTTCCTGCTTCAACAGGCATACATACTATTTCACCAAATCAAACTGTCTCAGGCACAAAGCATCCGGTTAAAAAAAAGAAGCCCGTTGATAAGATGCTGGGAGCAGATATTTCATTCCTTCCGCAACTGGAAGCGCGGGGAATGAAGTTTTATGATAAAGGAATTCAAAAAGATGCCATAGAGATATTAAGGGATCATGGTTTTAATTATGTAAGGCTTCGATTGTTCAACGATCCTGCAAGCGATAGTGGCTACGCTCCTGAAAAAGGCTTTTGTGATCTTGACCATACTTTGATAATGGCAAGGCGGGTAAAGGCTGCCGGAATGAAACTGTTGCTTGATTTCCATTACAGTGATTATTGGGCGGATCCTGAAAAACAAATTAAACCCGCAGACTGGAGAGGACAGGATTTCACCACACTGAAAAACAGTTTTTATCATTATACCAAATCGGTCATCAAAGCTTTAAAAGACCAGGGCACCAGTCCGGACATGGTGCAAATTGGGAATGAGATCAATCATGGTA
>CBIHLW010000178.1:0-5986 GCA_966210755.1 uncultured bacterium | reverse complement strand
GGATAATCCGATAGACCCATTGACCAATTCAGTTTATACGCTGTTATACAGAAGAAATTATTCGAAGTTTTATGAAAACTGGTTTGGCCGGGTGGCATATAATAACCGTTTTGACAATGGCATCACCTTCAATATTCAGGCAGTTTATGAAAACCGGTTGCCCCTGATGAACGCTGCTGATTTTTCTTTCTTTAAAAAAGACCGGGTGTGGCTGCCAAATCATCCGGTTGAACTATCACATATTCCATTTGAAAAACACCAGTCACTGGTAAGCACCGTTACGTTTTCGTTCCAGCCCGGCCAGTATTATATTCAATATCCAGGATATAAGATGCCTGTAGGATCAAAATACCCTGTTTTTGAATTTCAATATTCAAAAGGGATCAAAGATATTCTTGGCAGTGACGTTGATTTTGATAAATGGAAGATGACGGTCTCCGATGAAATGAATTTCAGGTTGCAGGGAACATTTAAATATAAAATTGGCATTGGAGGATTTTTCAATACAAATAATGTGGAAATTCCCGATCTGCAACATTTTAATGGTAACCAGACTTTTTTCAATGATAAATACCTGAATAGTTTCCAACTGGCGCCATACTACCGCTATAGCAATAAAGAGGCTTTTTATACGATCGGTCATTTTGAACATCACTTCAATGGAATGCTCACCAATAAGATCCCTTTATTCAATAAGCTGAAATGGAACCTGGTTGCAGGAGGCAATAGCTTTTATGTGAACAGGAATAATTACTATTTTGAAGCCTTTGCCGGAATTGAAAATATTCTCAAATTCTTCAGGGTTGATTTCGTAACCGCCTGGCAGGCACAACCTGGCCATTCTTTTGGTATAAGGGTAGGGTTAGGGGGGTTACTGGGTGCCGCCGTCAGGGTAACCCGGTCACAATAAAAATTTACCCTTCCGGTTCGTCTATCCCTGCATGTTGAATGTGTAGATTAATTAACTTCGCCTCACCTTTATAACCATTGTAAATTCCCTACTATGTCAATTTCTACCTCTACAATCCAACCTGTTTCAAAACCAGTAACAGAAAATGCGGTGAGTAACGAATCTGCAGCTGCTTCTTTACTGAGTATGTTATTATTATCAGTTTATGCTGTTCAGAAAAGTAAAAAAAGCATGCGTAAAATGAAACGCCGTTTTATGTGGACAGCTTTCAAACTGAAAATGAAATCTCTTTTTTCAAAAAAGAGGATCTCTGACCGTGTTTTGATCTACATCCTGCTTGGCGTAATAGCACTGGTACTTGTATTCTATTATCCGCTGATAGCCTTACTGGTGGCTGTAATTGCCCTGATCCTTATATTAGCCGGGGTTATCTAGTGGTGATTTCCAGATTGTTTAGATATTAACAAGTTTATGGATTGACTGATGAACAAGTTGATAAATAAAAGCCGCAGTAAACTGCGGCTTTTATTTAGTCTTTACTTTTAACACCGGTCAATTTTTCAGCCACACCTTTTCAGCATATCAACAACGCAGCCTATCTTTGCTACCCCTGAAACTTTGTTCACCCTGCAAGTGTCCAAAAATTCAATTATGGCAGCATTACACAACCGCGTCTCACAAAAGGAGCTGAAACAACGTTTGCTCCAGGAAACAGAATTCCGCAAAACCGTTTCATTTTATCATTATTTCCCCATATCGGATCCTCCAGCATTCCGGGATGAATTGTACAAAAATCTAAATATTCTTAAAGTTTTCGGAAGGATCTATATTGCTCATGAAGGCATCAATGCCCAGGTGAGCGTTCCGGAAAGCCTGTTTGAAGCTTTTCGTAATTACTTATATTCTATTGAAGCGCTACATGGCACAAGGTTGAATATTGCGGTTGATGACGACGGCAAATCATTCTGGGTGCTAAAGATCAAGGTCCGGGAAAAGATAGTGGCTGATGGAATTATGGACCCCTCCTTCAGCATGGAAAACCGCGGACGGTATATAAGCGCTGAAGATTTCAATTTACTTACCGAAAGTCCGGGAACCATTGTGGTTGATATGCGCAATCATTATGAATATGAGGTTGGACATTTTGAAAATGCCATTGAAGTGCCTTCAGATACTTTCCGTGAGCAATTGCCCATGGCTGCAGAAATGCTAGATCATGCCAGGGACAAAAACATCATTATGTATTGCACCGGTGGCATTCGTTGTGAAAAGGCCAGCGCATATATGTTACACAAAGGATTTAAAAATGTGTTTCATCTCGAAGGTGGCATTATTAATTATGCCAACCAGGTAAGATCAAAAGGCCTGCAAACTAAATTTCATGGAAAGAACTTTGTGTTCGACAACAGGCTGGGGGAACGCATCACGGAAGAGATCATAGCTAAATGCCATCAATGCGGCAAACCAGCTGATACACATGTAAACTGCGTGAACGAAGCCTGCCATTTATTATTTATACAATGTGAAGAGTGTAGAGCCACATATGAAGGATGCTGCAGCACGGAATGCCAGGATTTCATTCATCTGCCATTGGAAGTTCAGAAAGAAAAAAGAAAAGGTATTGATAAAGGGAGGAACATTTTCAATAAATCGAGGGCCAGGATCCGGCCAAAGATAAAAGGCGGTTGAGCAGGTTAAATAGAACCTCCTGACCTAAGGAAACCTAATGGCCACTCGCTAATGGCTAATGGCCAACATTTCCAATGACCGTACAATCCTTTCATAAACATCCTTTTCACTCAGGCTTACCGGTTCAAAATTCTTACCCGTCAGTTTTTCAAACAATTCAATATATCTTTTGGAAATGGTGTCAATCCATTCCTCACTCATTTCAGGCACGGTTTGTCCTTCCTTACCCATGAATTCATGCTGGATCAGCCATTCCCTGACAAACTCTTTGCTTAATTGTTTTTGTTTTTCTCCCTTTTTTTGCCTTTCATCAAAACCTTCTTCATAAAAGTACCTAGATGAATCCGGTGTATGAATTTCGTCCATTAAAACGATCTCACCATTACGTTTCCCAAATTCATACTTGGTATCTGCCAGTATCAAACCCTGAGCCCTTGCCATTGCCTGTCCTTTATCAAAAAGTCCCAACGCGAATTTTTTAAGTTGTTCCCATTCTGCTTCGCTGGCGAGCCCCTGCTGAAGAATTTGCGTCTCTGATATATCCTCATCATGCCCATGACTAGCTTTGGTTGACGGGGTAATGATGGGTGACGGAAAGGCATCGTTTTCCTTCATTCCATCAGGCATGAGCACTCCACACAAAATTCTCCGGCCCTCATTGTAGGTTCTCCATGCATGCCCGCATAAATGACCCCTTACCACTACTTCAATTTTGAATGGTTCACATTTATGTCCAACCGAAGTATTGGGTACTGGAGTTTCCAATAGCCAGTTGGGACAAACATCCCTGGTACTATTGAGCATATAAGCAGCAAGCTGGTTCAATACCTGGCCTTTAAATGGGATGGGCCTTGGTAAAATCACATCAAATGCAGAGATACGGTCAGATGCGATCATTACCAGCAGATCATTGCCAATAGTAAAGACATCCCTTACTTTTCCTTTGTAAAAACTGGTTTGTCCTGGAAACTGAAATGAAGACATACACCGAAAGTAAATCTAATTGTTGTTTTATACAGTTTCACATCAGCCGGAAACTTTCAACAACTTATTCAAAATTCATCTAAATTAATTTCCCGGAAAGAATTGTTATGCTTATTTTTCCGCCTGAAACCCTGTTAATTAATGGTTTCCACGGATTCAGTTTTAGTGTATCATTCCAAAACTAAATTTCAAATTATGAGTAAAGGCTTGCGCTTTTCTGCTGTATTCATTACAGCATTTATTTTTTCACTAACGACTGCTTTTGCACAAAATGTAACCATCACCGGTAAAGTCATTAACGCTACATCCAAAGAAGGTGTGAGTGCAGTGTCAGTTTCAGTAAAGGATGGTACTGAGGGAACCTTTACAGATGTAAATGGTGAGTTCAGGCTTACCGTAAAATCATTGCCGGTTACGCTGGTTTTTAGTTCTATAGGTTTTACCATGCAGGAAATCAACGTCAGCAGTGCGGGCGCTCCTGTTGAGGTGAATTTCGTTCCATCTTCAGCATTGGGAGAGGAAGTAGTTGTTTCCGCATCCCGTACCGCTCAACGCATACTCGATGCACCAGTAACTATTGAACGTATGAGCAGCGCCACACTTAGAAATGTACCTGCTCCAAATTATTATGAGGCCATTGCCAACCTTAAAGGGGTTGATATGCATACAGCAAGTATTACTTTCCGTACGGTAACTACAAGAGGTTTTATCAGTAGTGGTAATACCCGGATGAACCAGTTGATCGATGGAATGGATAATCAGGCACCAGGGCTGAATTTTTCCGTAGGCAGTGTGATCGGACTTACAGAGCTTGATGTTGATAATATTGAATTATTATCCGGCGCATCTTCTGCCTTATATGGGTCTGGTGGCATGAATGGTACTTTACTGATCAACAGTAAGAATCCTTTCAGATACCAGGGACTCAGTTTCCAGATCAAACAGGGTATTATGCATCTTGGAAATGATTCACAAAGTCCCTCTCCATATTATGACTGGAGTATGAGGTGGGGTAAGGCGGTAAGTGAAAAATTTGCATTTAAGATTGCAGCTCAGTTTACAAAAGCTAAAGACTGGGAAGCAAATGACTATCGTAATGTAGCCAGAACAAATGTACTAAGTCAGCTGAAAGGCGGCGACAGGTTTACTGATCCGAATTATGATGGCATCAACATGTATGGAGATGAAACTTCAGCCAACATCAGCCAGCTGGTTCAACTGATGTATCTGGGAGCCGGCATGCCTAATCCAGGTACAAATGTTCCCGGCCAGAATTATACATGGGGTTTTGCATTGCAAAATACAGCCAACCAGAATGTTTCAAGAACAGGCTACCGCGAAAGGGACCTAGTTGATTATAATGCACAAAATTTTAAAGCCACAGCCGGTATCTATTATAAACTGACACCGGGAATTGAAGCTTCTATTAATTCATATTTCGGAACCGGAACCACCGTTTATACAGGTGCGGACAGGTATTCACTCCGTAACCTTCAAATGGCCCAGCATAAACTGGAATTCAAAGCAAAGAACTGGTTCCTTCGTGCATACACCACCCAGGAAAATGCAGGTGATGCTTACCAGGCCACTGCACTGGGAAGGCTGATCAATGAAGCATGGAAACCAAGTTTCAACCAGGCCAATGTAGCCGGTTCATGGTATCCACAATATATTTTTGGATACCTGGCCTATAAAAGAAACGCACAACTCATTACCGGTACATTAGGCGGTGAATATGGAGCGCATCAGTTTGCGAGAAGTATTGCAGATGCCGGTCGATTAGTTCCCGGTACAGGCGCATTTGACGCCACTTCCCAGTCAGTAAAAGGAAAAGCCATCCCGCAGGGTGCCAAGTTCCTCGACAAGTCGGATCTGTATTCTACCGAAGGCCAGTTAAACTTTTCAGATGAATTCGGATTCAGTGATATGGTACAATTGATAGCCGGAGCACAGGTTAAAAAATATGTACTGAATTCTCAGGGAACCATTTTTGCCGATACAGCAGGCTTATTAACACCAGTTGAATATGGCGCTTATATTCAATTGCAAAAGAAATTCTTCGACAGGCTCACCCTTACAGCTGCCGGACGATATGATGATCATTCGAATTTCAAAGGAAGATTCACACCAAGGATTGCCGCCGTTATCGAGATCTTTGAAAATAATAATATCCGCCTGTCATATCAGACAGCCTACCGTTTTCCCACCAACCAGGACCAGTATATCAATCTGAATACAGGATCTGCTATACTTACAGGCGCCCTGCCTGAGTTCCAGACCTATTATGGATTGAATACCAATTTTGGTTACACCGTAGAAAGTATCAATGCTTACAGGGCCAGCGGAAATCCTGCCAACGTCAACCTGCTTGTAAGAGGACCGTTTGACGAAGTAAGTCCGGAA
>CBIHLW010000177.1:0-6001 GCA_966210755.1 uncultured bacterium | reverse complement strand
GAAAGAAACAGGGAATGATATGTCCCAAATTCAATAACAATCACTTAAAAATATCTTGCTTTTATGCAAAAGGCGTTGTCTACTCAATCCTCTTCAGTTGCTGTTCAAATGATCGGATCGGGCAAACCCACTATACCCGTTTCTGGCAGGCAAACCGTAATTGAAAGAAAAATTTCGGATCCTTCTTCCTCTTTTCCAAAAGGAGAAAGGTATCCAATTCCCGCTTTTTTTGAATACAGGATCAAGCCTCGCGACTATGATCCGCTCTGAATTTTTTTTTTCACCCTGAACCATTTATTTGTCCTGCCAATGGCGGGACTTTTTTGTATAGGGCAGTAAGAAAACCTGGTTTGTTATATACTGCATTACTTAAAAATTAAAAACCCCAATTTGGGGTAAAAATTCCCCGTGGCGCCGTTTAAAATTAATTGAATTCGGGATGAGCAAACAGTGCCGTACAAATTATAATTTTTAGTGGCTTGATTATCAACCTATAAAAACTAATTCTGGCTCTACAGTTTTTTGGTGTTACTGTTGTTTTATGAAGGGTACGCCAAAATCACCACAATGATCAATCAGCATTTAGGCCAAAAGCAACGCCTTAAGATCCTGCCGCAACAGATCCAGTTGCTCAATTTCTTCCATCTGAATACACTGGAGCTGGAACAACGGATTCAGCAGGAGATAGAAGACAATCCATTATTGGAAGATCAGAAAAATGAATTTGAGGCAACAGTTGACAAGTACAACAAGGATTCTGTACAGGATTACCAGGACTGGGAAGAATATGGATATGACGATATTCCGGATTATAAAACGGAATACAGTAATTATCTCCATAATGATAAATTACCGGAACGTCCGCTGGTAGGCAGTTATGATTATCGTAAGGCTTTAAAGGAACAGTATAAACTTACCTCTGATGATGAAAGAGAGATTGAACTGGCTGAATTCATCATTGATTCTTTGAATGATAGTGGATTGATGGAACAAAACCTGGAAGCGCTTGCAGAGGATATTTCTTTCAAGCAAAACAAGTGGGTAGAAGCTTCATCCATTGAAATGATCCTTGAAAAGGTTCAGCAGCTTGAACCGGTGGGCATTGGTGCAAGAAGTATAAAGGAATGTTTACTGATACAGCTTTACAGGCTGAATATAAAAAGGCCTGATGTTAAAATGGCTATCAGGCTGCTTGAAGAGCATTTCACGGACCTGCATAACCGTAATATGGATAAGATCAAGCTTCATCTCAGTATAGATGATGAAGAATTGAAGATCGTATTAAGGCTGGTGGCTTCATTAAAGATGAGGCCGGTCTGCGAATTGCAGGAAGGTGTAAATATTAATCAAAATATACTTCCGGATTTTATAGTAACAAGAAATGGTGATACGATAGATGTGGCTTTATACAGGAACCGTTCTGAAAGTCTGAGCATTAATTCTTCCTGGAAGGAAATGGCTGAGAATAATGCAAAAGTTACTACCGATAAATCTGCAGTGCAGTATATCAAAAATAAATTGCAGTCGGCCCAGTGGTTTATTCATGCAGTACAACAAAGGGAATCCACAATGCTGAAGATCATGAGGGCAATAGTACAGATGCAGTATGATTATTTTATAACGGGTGATATCAACCAGCTGAAACCCATGATACTGAAAAATATTGCAGAAATGGTTGGTGTGGATATATCAACAGTATCAAGGATCACCTGTAATAAATATGCTGAGTCGCCATTCGGACTCCTGCTTTTAAAAGATCTTTTTACAGAAGGTATAGCTAATCAAACCGGCCAGGTGATCAGCAATAAGGTGATACAATCAGCCATTGAAGAAGTGATTGAAAGTGAGGACAAGCATAATCCATATACCGACCAGCAACTGGTAAAGATACTTTCTCAGAAAGGTTTTTCTGTTGCCAGGCGTACAGTAGCCAAATACAGGGAGCAATTACAGATACCCGTTTCACATGTACGTGGCTTATGGGCTTAAGATTTTAAATTTGATTTACGAACCATAAAAAAACAATGAATGCAGACCATTTTAATTATTGATGATGACCGTGATATGTGCCTCCTGTTAAAACGCTTCCTCACCCGCCATGGCTATGAAGTGCTGGAATCTTATAGTGGTAAAAAAGCGCTTGAGTTGCTGGAATCAACTGAACCTTCTCTGGTTATGTGCGATTTCCGGCTGGAAGACATGGAAGGAAATGTGTTGTTAGGAAAGATAAAAGAAAAATATCCTCATCTTCCGGTTATAATTATTACCGGTTACAGTGATATCAAGATTGCCGTTGAAGTAATGAAAATGGGTGCATACGATTATATCACCAAGCCACTGTTTCCGGATGAGATCCTGGTTACCATCAAAAAAGCCCTGGAAACATCTAACCAGGATGTGGCGGTGCTTCCAACTGCTCAAAGAACTGAAACGGGAACACAAAAACAGGAAACATCCGCAACAACCACTAAAGGACCAGTTATTACGCATTCGGGCGAATATATTTTTGGGGATACGCCTGTATTCCGACAGATCCTGCAACAAATAGATCTGGTAGCTCCAACAAACTATACCGTGATCATTCATGGTGAAAGTGGAAGTGGTAAAGAAGCTATTGCTCAGGAAATTCATAAAAGGAGTAAAAGGAAAGGCAAACCATTCCAGGCTATTGATTGTGGTGCCCTGTCAAAAGAACTCGCCGGAAGTGAATTGTTTGGACATGAAAAAGGTTCATTCACCGGGGCATTGAACCAGAAAATAGGAAGTTTTGAACTGGCCAATGGCGGTACCATCTTCCTTGATGAGATTGCAAATCTTTCCTACGATATCCAGGTTTCGCTTTTACGTGTTGTACAGGAAAGAAAAATGCGCAGGGTTGGTGGCGTTAAGGACATTGAACTTGATGTACGTATCATCATTGCGAGTAATGAACGGCTTTGGGATGCGGTTCGTAAAGGTAAATTCAGGGAAGATCTTTATCACAGGTTCAATGAATTCAGTATTGACGTACTGCCACTTCGCCAGCGCCCGGACGATGTGATGTTATTTGCCAATCATTTCCTTCAGTTAACAAATGCTGAACTGGGCAAGAACATTAAAAAATTCAGTAATGAAGTGGAAACCATTTTCAGAAATTATGTGTGGTATGGTAATCTGCGCGAATTGAAGAACGTAATTAAAAGGGCAACCCTGTTAACAGACAGCGAAGAAATTGAAGCCAGCTCACTGCCATTTGAAATTTCTCATTTCAGTAAACTGCAATTTGAAAAGCAGCCTGATATTGTTTCTGTAACCAATTCCGTGATGCCCAGCACTTTTACCGAAGTGGAGCATTCGCGTTCAACGGTAACCGAAACCACTCTGAAAGGTGCCAGTATTGATGCTGAATATGAAATGATCTTAAAGGCATTGAAAAAAGTGAATTTCAATAAGAGTAAGGCTGCCAAGCTGCTTAATATCGACAGGAAGACGCTTTATAACAAGATGAAGCAATATCAGGAATTTAATAATCAATAAGAGCTTCTATAATGACAGAATTACCCGTCCCTGAAAAAAGATCAGATTTACAGAAGATACCAAGTCCCATGTTTTCCCTTAACGATGTTTTAAGGGAAAGCTTGCGGGCCTTATACGAAAACCCCGGCGTTGTCGTAAGATGTGAACCTTTACCTTTTATATCAGGAAAAAAAGATGAATTGGTCCGGCTTTTTAATATGTTGATTGCAATGATTACAGGCTTTAAACCTGCAGCATCCAAATTATTCCTGTATGTTGATTGCAATGAAGGGACAGCTAATTTACACTCCGGTCCGGGTTTCAGGAACTTTGTAATTAAGTTTCATACCAGTATTACCACCAGTGAAGCCTGGAAAGAACAGCATAAGGACATTTTATCTGATTGCGAAAAAATAGTTACAGAACACAAGGGAAAATTTCAGGTAAATAATATTTCAAATACAGGATGTCTGTTTGCTATTTCCCTGGCAGGTAAATTTGCATAATATGCCAGCATTGAAGAGACCCTCCATCAGGATACTTATAATTGATGATGACGAGGATGATTTTTTTATTACATCGGAATACCTCAAGCCAATACAGGAGTATGAACTGAATGTTGACTGGTGTTATCGTTATAATGATGCCATTAAGCATTTACAGGACAGGTCGTATGATATGTATTTCGTTGACTACAGGCTGGGCGCCAAAACCGGTCTGGATTTTCTAAAAGAAGCTGTAAAGCATCAGACGGAAGAGCCCATTGTGTTACTTACCGGTAAGGGAAATAAAGATGTGGATATTGAGGCTATGCAGATGGGAGCAACCGATTACCTGATAAAAACCGAACTTACTACTGATAAGCTGGAGCGGTGCATTCGATACTCTCTTGAACGAACTGCCTACCTCAAGGCTCTGAGAGCAAATGAAAAAAAATACAGGAGTATTTTTGAACTTTCGAAAGATGCAGTTTTCATTGCCGACAAATCGCTTCATTTCCTTGATATGAACCTGGCTACATCTGTGCTGCTTGGTTTTGAAAGAGATGAATTACTTAAGTTTACTGTTTTTGACCTCCTTCCCGATGACACGGATAAAAAGTTATTGCAAAAGTTCATTTATGAAGAAGACGAAGTAAATGATGTAGAGCTTGAATTCCTCACTAAATCGGGAGATAAAAAAACCTGTATTTTTTCTTTGACCGCAACTATTGATGGTTCGGATTCAAATTACCAGGGACTGATGCATGATATCACCAATCTGAAAAGAGCTGAAAAGGCCAATCTTTTACTTGAAAAGCTTGGTGCCACCGGCAGGCTGGTTCGTACACTTGCGCATGAAGTGCGTAATCCGCTGAATAATATAAATATGTCTGTTGAACAGTTGTTACAGACTCCGGAAGTTCCCGACCCGGTAGAATCGCCTCTTTTTCTTGATATAATTCAAAGGAATAGTAAGCGTATAGGCGATATTATCACAGAATTGCTGGATACCTCAAGACCTACTGACCTTGTGTTCGAAAAATGTTCTTTGCAGGCCATTATGGACGAAAGTATTTCAGAAGCACTGGACAGGATCACGCTTCAGCATGTAAACATGCAGATACGTTATTCCAATGAACCCTGCCATATCATGGCCAATAAGGAAAAATTAAAGATCGCCTTTCTTAATATTATTATCAATGCGGTGGAAGCTGTTGAAAGCATAACCGGTGAGATCAATATTGCCATTGATGATGCTAAAGAATCGCATGTGGTAACCATCAGGGACAATGGGTGTGGCATACCTGAAGAAAATGTTTCAAGGTTATTTGAACCTTACTTTACTTCAAAAAGAAATGGTATGGGTTTAGGCCTGGCTGCTACTCTTAATATTTTGCAGTCACATAAAGCAACAGTGGATGTTACCTCAGTATTAAAACAAGGCACCACCTTCATCATTACTTTTCCGGCTGTGTAGCCTTGAAATCAAGTAAACCTTTTTCACTTTCCTCGTATTTATCCCCCCTGGTGATAGAACGGATCATGTGAAAAAGCAAACCCATTTTACTTGTACTGTGGTTCCAGTAATAAGCAGATTCTGTCGAGACTTTTATCAGGCATATCCGGGGATCGGAAAGTCCTTCGGGAAACCAGTTCTTAAGATTGGGATCCCATAATTCTTCCATCCGGCTTCTGTCAATTACCAGGCTGCAGGTGCCCCTTACATTTGCATAAATATTTTTAACCGGGTGCGAATAGATCAGGTTAACCATATTATCCTTTGAAACTTCATTTATCTTTTCTGAGAATTCATTTGTAAAAAACCAAACAGTACCCTCTTCGTCGATCAAAGATGTAAACATGGGCCGACTGGAGATTTGATTATCGGCATCCAAAGTGGTGAACATGCATGTGTTTACATCTTTTACAAGTTCCCTGAACCTGGCAATTGCTTCCTGGTCTTTTAACCTTATTTCATTTGTATCCATATATTTTATGTAACTATTTTATCTCTTTCCTGGTGT
>CBIHLW010000176.1:0-6006 GCA_966210755.1 uncultured bacterium | reverse complement strand
CTTGAATTCATCTACATATACTGATCCAACACTCGCCTGTACGTCAGTTGCATATTGAAGGTTCAAAACCCTGAAAGCAGGTTCAATAATATGACATCCCATGTCACCCAGTGCGCCTGTTCCATAATCCCACCATCCGCGCCAGTTAAATGGAACCAGTTTATCTACATAATCTTTGTATGGAGCGGTTCCCAGCCAGAGATCCCAGTCCAGTTCTTTAGGTACCGGCGCCTTGGTTGCGGGCCATTGAATTCCCTGAGGCCACACGGGCCTGTTGGTCCAGCAATAAACCGTGTGTACATTGCCGATCACATTGGCATCATACCATTCCATCAATTGTCTTACACCATCGCCGGATGCGCCCTGGTTTCCCATTTGTGTAACCACCTTGTATTTTTCTGCAGCAAGTGTCAGTATCCTGGCTTCGTAAATATCATGTGTCAGTGGTTTTTGAACATACACATGCTTGCCAAGCTGCATGGCAGCCAGGGTTTGAACGGCATGGTTATGATCCGGAGTAGAAACGGAAACGGCATCGAAGTTTTTAGATTCCTTGTCATATAATTCTCTCCAGTCCTTATAATATTTTGCTTTGGGAAAATTTTTAATGGAGTTGGCTGCTCTTCTGTCATCTACATCGCAGAGGAAAGCTATATCTGCTTTTCCGGATTTGTAAAAATTCATGATATCACTTTCCCCTTTTCCGCCAACACCAATCCCCGCTACAATTAACCTGTCGCTGGGGGCAGTGTATCCTCTTCCCAGTACATGCCGGGGTACAATAAAAAATCCTGCAGAAACGATGGCTGTATTTTTTATAAAATCACGTCGGGAACTGCCTGTTTCTTTTTCTTTTTCTTTTTCCATAATCAGAGGTTCATTTTTTTCAATTCCCTTACCGCATAATCTGTTGCTCTTGCAGTAAGTGCCATATAAGTTAAGGATGGATTGACGCAGGACGCGGAGGTCATTGCCGCTCCATCGGTGATGAATACATTTTTGCAATCCCATACCTGGTTCCATTCATTTAGAACAGAAGTTTTTGGATCTCTTCCCATTCTGGCAGTTCCCATTTCATGTATGCCCATTCCCGGTGCATATTCACTATCCCAGCTGTGTACATTTTTTAATCCTGCGGCTTCAAGCATTTCTTTGGCATCATTGGCCATATCGATCCGCATCTTTCTTTCATTATCCTTTATTTCACAATCAATAGCCAGAACCGGCATTCCCCAAAAATCTTTTTTGTTTTTGTCAAGAGATACTTTGTTCTCATGGTAGGGTAACATTTCTCCAAATGCCGTCATTCCCATCTTCCAGGGGCCCGGTTCACACAAGGCATCTTTGTAATCGCCCCCAATGGTGAGTTCCGCAATTTCGCGGCCCCAGCCATCACGGCTTGCACCACCCTGGTAACCAAAACCACGGAGATAATCTCTCTTGTCATTAAATAGATTTCGATAACGCACTACATAAACACCATTTGGTCTTCTTCCATAATACCATTTGTCGTCATAGCCATCCACATCACCACTGGCACCCACACGGAAATGATGGTCCATCAAATTATGTCCGAGTTCTCCGCTGCTGCTTCCTAAACCACCGGGCCAGATATCAGTGGCGGAATTCATAAGGAGCCAGGTTGAATTTAACGTAGATGCATTTACGAAAATGATCTTTGCAAAATATTCCGTTGCTTCTTTTGTTTCCGCATTGATCACACGTACACCTTTTGCTTTCTTTGTATCCTTATCATAAATGATCTCGGTAACAATGGAGAAGGGAACCAGGGTTAAATTACCGGTTTTCATGGCCGCAGGCAGGGTAGCAGACTGCGTGCTGAAATAGCCTCCGAACATGCAACCCAGCCAGCACTTATTCCTGTATTGACAATTGGTACGGTCGTGATGTGGTTGCGTAATATTGGCCACACGGCCAATGATCATATGCCTGTTATTATTATAATGCTGCTTGATCCGGGCAGATACATCTTTTTCCACGCAATTCATTTCCATGGGCGGCATAAAGTTTCCATCAGGCAACGCGGGCAGGCCTTCTTTAGATCCGCTGATGCCTGCAAATCCTTCTACGTAATCATACCAGGGAGCAAGGTCTTTGTATCTGATAGGCCAGTCCACTGCTACACCTTCTTTAGCATTGGCTTCAAAATCAAATTCATTCCACCTGTACGATTGTCTTCCCCACATCAAAGATCTTCCCCCTACATGGTAACCGCGATACCAGTCAAATCTTTTAATTTCCGTATATGGGTTTTTTTTATCCTCGGCCCAGAATTTAAGGTTCATTTCATTCAAAGGGTAATCTCTGCGCAATACAGGATAATCCTCGATCATTTGTTGTGTGCGTCCCCCACGGTGAGGAAATTCCCATTGTTCTTTTGTAACATAATCTTTGATGTGTTCAATATTATGTCCACGTTCAAGCATAACAACTTTTAATCCCTTTTCGGTAAGTTCTTTTGCAGCCCAGCCTCCACTTATGCCGGAGCCAACTACAATTGCATCGAATGTATTATTTGCCATAAATTAAGTTCAAAGTTTAAAGTTCAAAGTCAGCACCCCTGTACACTAAATTTTATTTAAGTAATGATTAGTTTATTTTACTCATTAATTGCATCAATTCACTTACTATCTATCTTAAACATCACAAATACCCACTGCTTTTCTCAACGCTGAAACCTTTGCTTCATTGTCCTTTCCGGTGGGAATAAATTCCTGCGCTACATATCCTTTGTACCCGGATGATAAAATAGCTTTCATGATAGCAGGGTAATAAAGTTCCTGGGTTTCATCTATTTCGTTTCTTCCCGGTACGCCGGCCGTATGGTAATGCCCAAAATAAGGATGATGGTCTTTTATGGTGCGAATGATATCTCCTTCATTGATCTGCATGTGGTAGATGTCATAAAGCAATTTGAAATTGGGCGAACCAAGCCTTTTACAAAGTTCAATCCCCCAGGCGCTTTTATCGCACATGTAATCGGGATGGTTGATCTTGCTGTTGAATAATTCCATTTGTATCACCACCCCTTTTTTTTCTGCCAGTGACATCACCTGCTTCAATCCTTCAACACAATTATTCAGTCCCGTTTCATCATCCATTCCTTTTCTGTTACCACTGAAGCATATGAGGTTTTTATATCCTGCGGCAGCAACAAGGTTAATGTGTTCTGTATAATTTTTAATCAGAATGGAATGGTATTGTGGGTCATTCCAGCCTTCAGTAAGACTGATCTCTGCGCCATTACACATGGAAGAGTCTACATTATGCTTTTTGAGGATGTTCCATTCTTTGGGACCCACAAGGTCAATGGCTGAGAATCCAATATTCTTTACTGTGGTGCACAATTCATCAAGGTCCAGAAAATTATATGTCCACCTGCAAACGGAATGGCTTATATTTTTTTTCAGGCCATTTCTTTTAGGATCATTGCATGCCGCAAGAGAAATAGATGGAACCATGGTAACTGCCGTTCCTGTCAGCAACAGGTCTTTGATTATTTTCCTCCTGGTGGTTTTCATTTGCTTACAATTTAAGAAATAGACGTTGAAGACAGCCCTTTTTCTGCATCTGTTGAATTGACAGCTCTTTTCTTTTCATCCCTGAACAGGGCAAGGAATAAAAGCATAACCGCAAAAGCAATACCTGCGGGAATGGTCCAGACCATTTCGTAATTAAAAGATTTTTCACCAAGTTTATATGCATCTGTTACAGCACCTGCAATTTCAAAACCTATCAGCATGCCGATACCATAAGTGGCTAAAGTGATCAGGCCCTGCGCAGAGCTTTTATATCTTTCTCCGGCTCTCGCATTGGTATAGATCTGTCCCGATACAAAGAAAAAATCATAACAAATGCCATGCAGTGCAATGCCAATGATCAGCATAAAACTTAGTTCGCCTGCATTGCCATAGGCAAATAAAACATATCGCAATGCCCAGGCAAACATGCCAACAAGGATGGTTTTTTTAAAACCAAAACGGCTAAAAAAAACAGGAAGCAATAAAAGAAATAATACTTCAGAAATTTGACCGATCGTCATTTTACCAGTTGGGTTTTCCATTCCAACATTTGAAAGGAAAGGATTGGCATTCATATAATAAAATGCCAGCGGAATACAAATCAAAACGGAAGCAATAAAAAAGACCGCGAAGTTTCTGTCCTTAAGAAGTTTCAGGGCATCGAGCCCCAGGATTTCTTTGATACTTACCTTTTCTCCCGTATTTTTTGAAGGTGGTGTTTTAGGCAGCGTAAAACTGAACAGGCCAAGAACAGCAGAGGCAATACCAGCCATAAGGAAAGTATTTTTTAAAAGACCCTGCTTAACATTTTCCGCATTATCCCAATGGAAATAAAAACTGATAAGTAAGCCAGCCACAATCCAGCCAATGGTACCCCAGATCCTGATGCCGGAAAATGACTTTTCAGGATCTTTCATTTGCCTGAATGAAACTGAATTTACCAGTGCCAGTGTAGGCATATAAAGGATCATGTATACTAATACAAAGGGATAGAAGCTGCTGATGCTATCAGCTGTATACAACTGGTACATAAGCACCGCACCTGCCAGGTGCAGCACACCCAGTATCCTTTCTGCATTGATATAACGGTCGGCTATCAGCCCAATGATAAAGGGAGCAATAATGGCACCCCAGGACTGGGTGGAAAAAACTTTAGCGGATTCATCCCCATCCGCACCGAGATTATTTCCTAAAAAAGTTCCGAGTGTAACGAACCAGGCGCCCCAGATAAAAAAATTTAAAAACATCATGAAGGAAAGCTGGGCATAGGTGGTTGATTTCATCAGCAGTTTGTTATGTTTTAAAATGATTCGTTGTTAAAACAGTACCGGTTGTTGTTGAAAAAATATCATGAACAGGCAATTAAATTAATTCATTCTATCATATCAACAGTGGCCTTTAAATGTAGCATTAAATTTCATTTGACATTTTAATTGAGAAGGAATTTTTTTGGAAGCGCAGGCTGGCTACATGATAAGAATGATAAGTTGATGGGTTGACGGGTTTATACATTTCCAGTGTTAACTTTAGCAACTTAATCAACCAGGCAACTAATCCCAAAACACAATGCGAAAAATAAGAATGGGCATGATCGGTGGTGGTCCGGGTGCATTTATCGGTGCGGTGCACAGAACAGCAGCTTTTATGGATGGGGACATTGAACTTGTATGTGGGGCTTTCAGCGCCGATCCTCAAAAATCAAAACTGGCTGGTGAGCAACTTTATCTTCCCGCCAACAGGGTCTATGGAAATTATCAGGAAATGATCTTAACGGAAAAGAAATTACCGGCAGATCAAAGAATGGATTTTGTTTCAATCGTTACACCCAATCATGTTCATTTTGATCCTGCAAAAATGGCTCTGGAAAATGGATTTCATGTGGTGCTGGATAAACCAATGACCTTTGATCTTGAGGAAGCAAAAAAACTGAATGCCATTGTAGGTACAACGGGAAATTATTTTTGCCTTACCCATACTTATTCCGGATACCCAATGATAAAGGAAGCCAGGGAAAGAATAAGCAAAAATGCGATTGGAAACATCCGTAAAATTTTTGTAACCTATCCTCAGGGCTGGCTGAGTGAATTTCTGGAATCCAGGCCCGGACAAAAACAGGCTTCATGGAGAACGGATCCCTCCAGGAGTGGAAAGGCCGGTGCTATGGGAGATATTGGAACGCATGCCTTTCACCTTGCGGAATATATTTCGGGATTACAGGTGGTAAATATCTGTGCCGATATTAATATTGTAGTGGAAGGAAGACAACTTGATGATGATGGTGCCGTCTTGTTAAGGTTTAACAATGGTGCATCGGGGGTATTGGTGGCCTCACAGGTTTTGACCGGAGAAGAAAATGAGCTCACCATTAAAATATATGGCGAAAAAGGTGGAATGGAATGGAAACATTCCGACCCGAATAGTTTGATCATGAAATGGCCGGATGCACCTGCTCAAATATTAAGAG
>CBIHLW010000175.1:0-6015 GCA_966210755.1 uncultured bacterium | reverse complement strand
TTGACTCTTGACTCTTGACTCTTGACTCTTGACTCTTGACTCTTGACTCTTGACTCTTGACTTTGAACTTTGATCTATGAGCTGCACCTCTATTCCTGCTGAACCTAAAAGAAATAAGCCTGACTGGCTTCGTGTTAAACTCCCCATTGGAGAAAATTATAAACACGTTCGCAGTCTGGTAGATACGCATAAACTTCATACCATTTGTGAAAGTGGCAATTGCCCTAATATGGGTGAATGCTGGGGAGAAGGCACAGCTACATTCATGATACTTGGAAATACCTGTACCAGAAGTTGCGGATTTTGTGCTGTTGCAACCGGGCGTCCCGATGCGGTAGACTGGGATGAACCACAAAGGGTAGCCGAAGCCATTCATCTTATGAAAGTGAAACATGCCGTGATCACTTCAGTGGACAGAGATGAATTAAAAGACGGCGGATCCATCATCTGGTACAATACCATCAAAGCAGTTAAAGCATTATGTTCCGGTACTACGCTTGAAACACTGATCCCCGATTTCAAAGGAGAAAAAGAAAATATCCGGCGCGTGATAGAGGCTGCGCCTGAAGTAGTGTCGCATAATATTGAAACGGTGGAAAGACTTTCGCGGCAGGTACGCATCCAGGCCAAATACTGGAGAAGCATGGAAGTGATCAAAACCCTGAAGGCGGGCGCTATGCGTACAAAGAGTGGTATCATGCTGGGACTTGGTGAAACCAGGGAAGAAGTGATACAAACGCTCCGGGATCTTGCTGCTGCAGGATGCGATGTGGTGACCATTGGCCAATATCTGCAGCCCACAAAAAAACATCTGCCTGTTGTTCGTTTTGTTCATCCGGACGAATTTGCCGAATACAAAGAAATAGGATATGAACTGGGACTTGATTATGTTGAAAGCGGACCACTTGTACGTTCATCTTACCATAGTGAAAAACATGTGATCAAAGGATATGGCAGACAGCAATGGGAAACATCAAAAAACTCAAACAATTATTCAGCTTGAAGAATTTTAGCGTCATCATATCGTTTGTTTTTATTTCCACCTTTTTGAATGCGCAGTCATTACAATGGAAGAATGTGGATTCCATGTATGGGCCACTACCCGAAGGCGTTCATGTTTTTTTTACAGACCAGAAAATTGACAATCTGCCCTTCCGTGCTTTTTATGTGATAGCTGATCTTAAAAATAAAAATCTGGATTTCTCAACCGATACCACGCTTGGAAGAAGACTGACACCTCAACAATTTTATGAGAAGAATGATCATCCCCTGGTGGTTGTGAATACTACATTCTTTTCTTTTCAAACCAGCCAGAACCTGAATGTGGTGGTCAGGGACGGGGATCTTGTTGGTTACAATGTCCATACTTTATCAGGAAGAGGGAAAGATACACTTACTTACCGCCATCCATTTGGAAGCGCCATTGGCATCTCCAAAAAAAGAAAGGCTGATGTTGCTTGGCTGTTAACGGATTCCTCTTCCCAAAAAATACTGGCAAGTCAGAAGGCCATTCCATTTTTAAAGGACTCAGTAATTAAACCCGGAACAAAATATCTTTTACAGAAAACCTCCACACCCCATTTCAAAGGTTTTGAAAAATGGAAAATGAAAACCGCAGTTGGCGGGGGGCCCGTTTTAATCCAGGATGGAGACATCAAAATCTCAAATAACGAAGAACTCAAATTTGCTGGGAAGGCCATAAATGATAAGCATCCGCGTACGGCAATGGGTTATACTGCCGGTAATCAACTGATCATCCTGGTTATTGAAGGCAGAAACAATGAAGCAGCCGGAGCCGGGTTGATTACCGAAGCTCAAATATTAAAAGACCTTGGTTGTGTTGAAGCACTCAATCTTGATGGTGGGGGAAGCAGTTGCCTGCTGGTAAATGGAAAAGAAACCATCAGTCCTTCGGATAAGAAACAGCGGGCCGTGCCTGCCGTTTTTATGATCAGGGAAAACTAATAGCCTAAGGCCGGTAGCTGCCGCCAGCTTTCATTCCCTGATTTCCCAAACAAGCGCTGAAGCGCCCAGTATGGCAGCATCTGCTTCTTTCAATTCACTAAAGATCAGTTTTACTTTGTCGCGGAAAATAGGAAGCAGGTTCTTTTCCATATGTTCTCTTGTTGGATTGAGTAAAAGATCACCCGCTTTAATTACACCACCGAAAAGAACAATAGCTTCAGGAGAAGAGAACATGATAAAATTAGCCAGCGACAAACCAAGTACTTCTCCGGTAAAACGGTAAACTTCCTGAGCAATCCTGTCGCCTTTTATGGCGCATTCATACACTATCTTTGAATTGATCTCTTCAGCTTTATAATTCCTGAGCAGGCTCTCTTCCTTTGATTCTTTCAGCATGTCATTTGCCGTGATGGCAATGCCGGTTGCAGAACAATATGCTTCAAGAGATCCGTTCAATCCGGTTGACCAGTGTGGTCTTCCTCCCGGAATTACGGTTGCATGACCCAGTTCACCAGCAAATCCATCATGCCCCAGCACCAGCTGCCCATTGGCAACAATACCGCTGCCCACACCGGTACCCAGTGTGATCATGATAAAATCCCTCATGCCTCTTGCCGCTCCATAATTCATCTCACCAACTGCAGCAGCATTGGCATCATTGGTGAGGGCGGAAGGCAATCCGAATTTTGCCGTTACCAGTTTTGTAACCGGTATTACCCCTTTCCAGTGAAGGTTAGGTGCATATTCTATGGTACCGGTATAATAATTTCCATTGGGCGCACCAATACCAATACCTTTTACCTTACCATCTTTGATATGACGCCTTATGATAGGCGTAAGCACTTCATACAAGGCATTGATAAAAAGTTCAACGGTTGGATAATCATCAGTTTTTAACTCACCCTTTTCAACAATATCACCACGATGATTAACAATACCGTATTTAGTATTGGTGCCACCAATATCAATTCCTATAGCAAATTCATTAGAGAGGTCGATCATCTTTTATCATTTTTATTTTCAATTACATCCAGTGGTCCTTCAGGAAAGGTTTCCAGAGGAGTAAGATTTTCATCAGCTACCGCTTCTGAATCAATTCCCTGTTTACGCAATACGGATCTTACAAAAAATGCAAAGAAAGCCAGGTAAGCAAAACACAGTACGGCAACCCAGTAAGAATTATGAATACCATAACCGGCAACATCCGAGCTGGTTTGAATATAATCGGCGAGCTTGCCCTGGATTGGTGGAATGATACCACCGCCCAGGATCATCATGATCAGGAAGGCAGATCCCTGAGTTGTATATTTTCCCAAACCCAGGATAGATAAGTTGAAAATGGCAGGCCACATGATAGAACAGAATAAACCACCACTCATGAATGCGTAAACCGCAATGCTTCCCGTTGAGAAAATTCCGACCAGCATTCCGGTTAAACCAAGTAAGGAGAATAATAATAAAGTTCTTGCCGGCCTGTCCTTACTGAGGAAAAAGGCAATGATCTGTACTATTACAAGTAGCACATAATATAATAATGGTTTAACATCATACTGGGAAATGGATATCACTCCAATAATGATCCCAAAGGCTACCAGTGGCACAACCACCATCATGGCCTGCCTGGTTGATGATTTAAGATTGAAAACAGAAATAGATCCTGTCCACCTTCCAATCATCAGGCTTCCCCAATACATGGCAATAAAAGGCGCGGCATCAGATGACTGATAACCTCCAAAATCAGGTTGCTTCAGTAGTTCACTCAGATTACTGACAATGGTTACCTCAACACCTACATAAACAAAGAGCGCCAGCATGCCAAGAACCAGTTGAGGATATTTCATAGCACCCCAGCCATTTGGATTTTTCTTTGCACTTAAATTGGAAACCAGTAATGAAATAACTACAACAGCAAGTGCACCAAAAAGCCATTTCATTCTGAAGGTCTCCAGGTCATGTACCTCTTCTGCCGTTAATGTGGAAGGATCTGTTTTATAACTATTAAATACAGGAACAAACATTACTATCAGAAGTCCTGTCATGATCAATAATGAATACAATGCCTTACTGGCATTTTCAGTTTTTTCAGTTGATATGCCTGATGGAACTTTTTTGGAGAAATAGAACATGGCTGCAGCAGCAAGAAATAAAACACCTACACCTGCATATAATAAGATCACCTTATCGAGGCCGAGCGAATTGATCTTTTCATCTGAAACAGTAGCCGTGGTTCCGAATAAGGCTAAGGCAACAACTATGGGTCCGATCAGCGTTCCGAAAGAATTCACACCACCGCCAAGGTTAACACGGCTGGTACCTGTAGATGGATCGCCCAGTGTTATGGCAAATGGCTGTGCTGCTGTTTGCTGAAGTGAAAAGCCAAGGGCCACAATGAATAATCCAAATAACATACCTGCAAACGTGTTGGCATTCACAGCAATGATCATGGCAAGTGCTCCAAGTGCGGAAAATAATAAACCATACACAATGCTTTTTTTATATCCCCACTTTGCCACCAGGTCGTTACCACCAAAAGCACCATAGGCAAACAAAACCAGCGCGCCAATGTAATAAGCTGTATAAAATGCAAAATCAACGAGCTGGCTCTGGAACTGGTCCAGACTGAAATAATGCTTACAGAATGGAATAAAAATACTGTTACCTGCTGCTATAAATCCCCAGAAGAAAAAAACTGTCACTAAAGTTCCCAGTGCGCCATAATTAGTTGGAACCGGTGCTCCTCTGGTAACTGTTGTTGGCCTGTTGGGACCCATGGAAGTTGCCATATTGGTTTTGATTTATTAAGCACTGAAAATAGTAAGATTCATTGATAATTATATTGATGATGATAATGTAGAAAAAGAAATTACTCTAACTTCAAACAAGGATGTAATATGTTATGGAGATAATTCATGTATCAGCAGAGTGTTTTCCCGTTGCAAAAGCAGGCGGGTTGGGCGATGTGGTTGGAGCCCTGCCAAAATACCTTAACGAGTATGGGCATGTGGCAAAAGTGGTGATGCCCATGTACCGTACAAAATTTCTTTATCAGAACGAATGGGAACTGGTGCATGAAGGCGGGCAACAAATGGGTCAGCACTGGTTCAAATACGCGGTGATCAGAGAAAAAACAAATAAACTGGGCTTTGATCTTTACCTGGTTGATATCAACGGTTTACTCGATCGAGAAAAAATATACGGCTATGATGATGATACCGAAAGGTTCATGGCATTCCAGATAGCCGTTTGCGACTGGATAAGCAAATGGCAGCATCAGCCTGATATTATTCATTGTCATGACCACCATACAGGTTTGATCCCGTTTTTTATCAAATACGCTTATCCATTCAAACATCTCGCAAACATCCCCACCGTATTTACCATTCATAATGCACAATACCAGGGGTGGATAGACTGGGATAAATATTACCTGCTGCCGCCCTATGATACTTTTAAATGGGGTTTGCTGGACTGGAACAATCAGATCAATCCACTTGCCAGTGCCATCAAATGTGCATGGCAGGTTACAACCGTCAGTCCAAGTTATCTTGAAGAACTGAGGTATGCTGCCAATGGAATTGAAAACCTGATTCAGTATGAACAAGGCAAGAGCCTTGGCATTTTAAATGGAATAGATGCTGATGTGTGGGATCCGTCGAAAGATCATCTCATCATAAAAAATTATGACGACCATCTGGTAAAAGAAGGCAAACGGAAAAACAAAAAAGAACTGACAGCCATGTTTGGACTGGATCCTGAAAAACCGCTTTTTACTTTTATCGGAAGACTGGTTGGAGAGAAAGCAGCAGACGTTTTACCCGATGCCATCCGTAATTCAATTTATCATCACAGGGGCAATGCCAATTTCCTGGTATTGGGTTCGGGCGATCCGGCGGTGGAAAATAAACTGGAAGAACTCGGACATCAGTTTGGAGGTTATGTAAATACCTATATCGGATACAATGAAGCGCTGAGCCATCTCATGTATGCTGGCGCGGATTTTTTAATGATGCCCAGCCGGGTTGAACCCTGCGGCCTCAACCAGATGTATGC
>CBIHLW010000174.1:0-6067 GCA_966210755.1 uncultured bacterium | reverse complement strand
CCCAAATGGAGGGAGAATGATCTTTATCTGAGAGAATACGGATACTGATGTGCTATTGCACATGCAATGCAAAACATCTAATAACTAAATAATTATGGCATTTACTGTAGCAATTGTAGGAAGGCCCAATGTAGGGAAAAGCACCCTTTTCAACCGGTTGCTCGAACAACGCAAAGCCATTGTGGAAGATACGCCTGGTGTTACCAGGGATCGCCAGTATGGTATTTCTGAATGGAATGGTAAAAGTTTTTATGTGATCGATACGGGTGGTTTTGTGCCGGATAGTGACGATGTTTTTGAAAGGGAAATCCGGAAGCAGGTGGAGGTTGCCGTTGAAGAAGCGAGTGTGATCTTATTTGTTGTTGATGCTGCAACGGGAATCACAGATCTGGATGATGCCATGGCCGATGTGTTGAGGCGTTCAACCAAACCCGTGCTGCTTGTTGTAAACAAAGTTGATAATAATGAGCGGTTGCTGGAAGCAGCTGAATTTTATAGTCTCGGCTTTGAAAAGATATTTTTTATATCATCCATAAGTGGAAGCGGAACAGGCGAAGTGCTTGATATGGTCACCAGCCAGATGGAAGATGAAGCGGAGGCCTTTGAAGATGAGGGCATCCCTAAATTCGCCATCATCGGGCAGCCGAATGTTGGAAAATCTTCCCTGTTAAATGCCCTGATAGGAACGGAAAGAACAATTGTGAGTGATATTGCAGGTACAACCCGTGATACCATCCATACGCGTTATAAGCTTTTCCAGAAAGATTTTATACTCATTGATACGGCAGGGATCAGAAGAAAGGCCAAGGTGCATGAGGACCTTGAATTTTATTCGGTAATCAGAGCTATCAAAGCCATGGATGAAGCAGATGTTTGTATGCTGATGCTTGATGCTGAGAAAGGCATCACTGCGCAGGACCTCAGCATATTCAGCCTGGCATCCAAAAAAGGTAAGGGGGTAGTGGTGCTGGTAAATAAATGGGACCTGGTTGAAAAGGAAACGAATACAGCCAAAGAATATGAAAAACAGTTGAAACAGCGCCTGGCTCCTTTCAGCGATGTTCCGGTTCTTTTTATTTCAGCAAAAGAAAAAACCAGGATCTTTAAGGCAATAGAACTTTCGATTGAAGTGGATGAAAACAGAAAAAGAAAAATCAGTACATCCAAACTTAACGATGTGATATTAAAGGCCATAGAAGCATTTCATCCTCCGGTGGTACGAGGACATCCAATAAAAATCAAGTATATAACACAGTTACCTACCAAGGTTCCGTCATTTGCATTTTTTACCAATTATCCGGATGATATAAAAACACCATATAGAAACTACCTGGAAAACAAGCTAAGAGAGAAATTCAGCTTTACCGGGGTACCCATCAGGATTTATTTCAGGAAAAAATAGGCATGCCTGCCAATTAATATTCGATTATGAAAATTTGGATTTTAAAAAGTGGCGATTACCTTTGCGGCCATTAGTTAACTAAAACCAAAGTACAATGAAAAAGTTTTTATTAATGTTCGCTATTGCAGGTGCGCTTGTTGCTTGTAATGATTCAGCTGACGGTACTGATGCTGCTGCAGATTCTGCAAGAATTGCAGATTCTATCAAAAGAGCACAGGATTCTATCAATGCTGCAATGCCTGTAACTCCTGATACAACTAATTTGAATTCAGTTGATACAACTGTTATTGGTCAATAAGATTGTATGATTTTAATAAAGGTCCTTCATCTGAAGGACCTTTGTCATTTACAGGCCTAGTGATTTAATTATATTACTTATTGAGGCATTGAATTCCTTCAAAGCCGCCTTCTGGCTATTGATAAACATGTTGTCATCCAAACTCCCCAGCACCTCATTCATTTCTTCTTCACTATCATAATTCATCTTACGGAACCCGCTCTCATAATCCTTTTGTCTTGATAAGAATATCTGGCTGGTCATCCATTCTCTTATGTTGAGGGCTGATTCCAGTAACTCCCGGAATTTTTCTTTTGACAGTTCGCTGATAGATAAGATCTCCAGTAAACAGGCGTAGGCATGATGGAGTTTTTGATCCTGATAGGTTGCACCACTGGCTGTATAGAATTCATGAATATCATCCCATCCATCAATTTGGTTATTTTTAATGGCCTTCAATAAATTATTGAGAGATTCCATGGAAAATAACTGTCCACCTATATTGGTCCACCCGAGCCTTTGAGGTGAAGCTGGTAAAGCGCGGGTTAGGTCATCAAATGAAGAAAATGCATTCGTTTCTATAAAGGTTATCAATTGTTTCACTCCGTAGTATAATATAAGGTCCTTATAGATCTTATAGGCTTCTTTAACCTTGACCAGAACCACCGGCCTCTGATTGTTTTCGAATCCATAAGCCCTGATCTCAATACCCCTGAGGTCTGTAGAAGGATCGCTCAGTATTTCCTGGCCCCTGGCGATAAGGGTATTTTCATCTGATTTATTATCAGTTGTTCTATCATAAGCCAGGGCTGTAAATTTTCCAAGCAGGTCAAGACCATTAAAAATCTCATTAATACTATCCGGAGCGAGGTAATCGTATTCAATCAACTGGATCTTTTCAGTTCTTTTATCCCTGTCAACATATTTATCCGCATTTCTTGCCAATGCATAAAGATTGTACATAAACCAGTATGCCGGCATTACGGTGAGTTGATTATTTGCATCATCATTGCTAACGAGGCTAAAGGGCAGGGGAACATTTAGTTCATATGAATAATCGCCCTTAGCCAGTAATGTAAAAGTGGCAAATCTTGAATTATGTTTCAGGCTTACACATAATCCCGGCCAGAATCCACGGCCGCTTACAAATTCTCCATCAGCGGCACGGCTATTATGATTTGAACCAATGGTGGCACCCGCCGCAATATTGCTTTGCCCCATAACCAGGGCGGCACATAAAAATGAATTGTTATGGTGTTGCTCATGACCGGGAAAGATCAGGGAATTCAATACTTCGCAACAGGATATGGTGGAATTGCTACCGAGATAGGAATTGATCAACCGGGCACCATATTTAAGTTGGGAATGCGAAGCCAGGAAGAACCTTACTGCTTTTACACCATAAAATATCCTGCATCCTTCGCCAATAATACCATTTACCATTTCGCATCCTTCGCCAATTTGCGAAGGGGCTTCAGGGGATGAATTAATGGTGAGGTTCTTTAACTTGTTTGCTCCTTTGATATAGGCATCGGTTCCAACCCATACATCTTTAATAATGCTTGTATTCTTGATTACACTGCGGTCGCCGATCTTGCCATAATATCCTCGTTGTTTATCGAATTTTTTTTCAGTGAATATATTGAACTTTTCCATGAGATCAGCATCTGCCCTGTATTTGGACCACAGGTAAGCATCTCCCGGAAGCATACCGTTATAAGGTAAAATTTTCCTGCCTGCATTTTCATTACAAACTTCCACCCATACCCTTACAGATTCATGCTCTCCTTCCTTGATAATTCCATTACCAAATTTGGCATGATCGGTTACATGCAGTTCATGAATATTAAGAAGTATCACTTCATTTCCAATAATGTAATGCGACATGTAATTGACATTATTTACAATTACATTATCGCCAAGATCGCAGCTAATGATGGTACTTCCATACAGGCCCACTGGCATGCAAACATTATGATAGTTCAAAGAAATTGGCTCCAGTTTTCCTATCCTTACCAGTCCATAGAATTTGCAATGCTTTACCAGTTCGGGGTTGAATGCATCAGAAACACGGATATTATTCCAGTTATCTGAAGTGTTGTTATTACGTACCAGTACTTCAATTTCATACGCGCTAAGGTTACGGTATGCTATTCCGCTCCTGTTTTGAAGGTCACGAAGGTGATATTCATCTTTGCCTTCGGGTAGATATCTGGCATCAATAAAATCATATCCAATGCAGCTTAAAGACTCCTTAGTGATCTCGTTCATACTGAATTTACTACAAAATGAAAATTGTATTATTCTACTGTTACCGATTTGGCAAGATTGCGCGGTTTGTCAACATCAAGGTTTTTGGCAACACCAATATAATATGCCAGCAATTGCATGGGTATCACATTGATCATGGGTGATAGAATTTCATCTGATTCAGGTACAATGATCACATCGTCTGCCAGGGCAAGACTCTGTTCATCACCTTCGTTGATCACGGCAATCACTTTTCCTTTTCTTGCCTTTATCTCCTGCATATTGCTGATCACCTTTTCATGGTATGAATCTTTAGTTGCAATAAATACAACAGGAAGGGTTTCGTCAACAAGTGCAATGGGGCCATGTTTCATTTCCGCTGCAGGATAACCTTCTGCATGTATATAGGAGATCTCTTTCAGTTTTAAAGCCCCTTCAAGGGCAACAGGAAAATTATATCCTCTTCCCAGATAGAGAAAATCTCTCGCGTCTTTATATTTTTCTGCAATTTGCCTGGTGTGTTCATGAAGTTTTAATAGATCCGCAACTTTATCAGGAATGGAATCCAGTTCCCTTAAAAGTTTTTGGTAACGGTCATGAGGCAGGGAGCCTTTTTCATAACCAACTTTTAAAGCTATCATTACTAATATAGCCAATTGGGCAGTGAATGCTTTTGTAGAGGCCACTCCAATTTCAGGTCCGGCATGTGTATATGCACCCGCATCTGAAACACGTGCAATTGAGGAACCAACAACATTTACCACTCCAAGAATAATTGCGCCTTTTGATTTGGCAGTTTCGATCGCCACCAGCGTATCGGCGGTTTCACCGCTTTGAGAAATGGCAATGATAACATCACCCTTATTGATCACCGGGTTCCGGTACCTGAATTCCGAGGCATATTCCACTTCTACATTGATCCTTGTGAGTTCTTCAAAAATATATTCTGCCACGAGTCCGGCATGCCAGCTGGTGCCGCAGGCTACCATAACTATACGGTTTGCTTTCATGATCTGATCCGCATATTTTTCAATACCACTCATTGTAATAGTGGCAGCTTCTGCATCGAGGCGTCCGCGCAGGCAATCATATATTGTTTGTGGCTGTTCAAAGATCTCTTTAAGCATAAAATGGTCATAACCACTTTTTTCGATGGCCGCCAGTTCCATGTCAAGTTTGGTAATGTAGGGGGTCTGGATCTCATTACCAAGGTTTTTAAGTATGAGTTCATCCGCTTTAATGATGGCCACTTCATAATCGTTCACATAAACAACTTCTTTGGTGTATTCAATGATAGGGGAGGCATCAGAGGCCAGGAAATGTTCTCCTTTGCCAATGCCAATAACCAGCGGACTTCCCTTTCTTGCAGCTATCAGTGTGGATGGGTCATCGTTGTCAATGAGCACAATAACATACGCACCTACAATTCTTTTTAATGCTATCCGTAATGCTTCTTCCAGTGGAACATTATTGTTGTTCTTGATGTCCTCAATGAAATTGAGTAAAACTTCAGTGTCGGTATCGCTATGGAACTGGTATCCTTTTTTAAGCAGTTCCTGCTTGATCTGGGAATAGTTTTCAATGATGCCATTATGGATCATGGCCAGCTTGCCTGATGCTGATGTATGCGGATGCGCATTTCGGTCACTTGGTTCCCCGTGTGTGGCCCATCTTGTATGACCAATTCCGATATTGGCATGAAGGTCTTTCCCCTGAAGGTTCTCCTCCAGTTCTGCAACTTTGCCTTTCTTTTTATAAACCTTTAAACCGCTGTTTAGCAGGGCTATTCCCGAACTGTCATATCCCCTGTATTCAAGTCTTTTCAATCCTTTCAGGATAATTGGATAAGCTTCCCTGGGACCGATATAGGCTACGATACCACACATGTTTGTAATGTATTTATTGTTAATGGGTTGTTTGATTAACCAGCGGTGCAGTTAAAATGTTACCAGCTGACTGGTTACTCTTTTGTTCCGGCCTTATTGCTAAACCCGTATACATCCCAACTACCGCCAGGCCCCGCCCGCCACGAAAATCTATAAAAAGGCTGACACCCCAAAACTTTGTATTGAAAAGGGGTTGTTATAATAATTTACCACTCAGAACAGCAAATGCCACAGAAAAATAAATGATCAAAC
>CBIHLW010000173.1:0-6071 GCA_966210755.1 uncultured bacterium | reverse complement strand
ATATAGTTGTTTCCTCCTTACTCCCTGAAGCCATTATACCCTGGAATTGTTCACCAAAACCTCAGCATATGTCAGTACTTCAGGAAAGCTTCTCCTACAAATGGTTTGACAGGGTCTGGAATAATAGCCAGGAAGAAGCCATTGACCTCATGGTTGATGAAAATGCAACCATTATCGGATTAAATGATGAACTCAGGGGACCTGCCGGATTCAAAACTTTTTATCACAGTTTCCGCAATGACTTTGACCAGATATATGTAACGGTTACAAGCGTAGTAGCGCTTGATGACGGAGAAGAAGTGTATTGCAATGTAAGGGCAGTTCACAAAGACTCAGGGCAGCCGGTAAATTTCAATGGTAAATGCAGAATGAAAATTGCCGGCGGCAAAATTCAGGAAGCCGCAAATGAATTTGATTTTGCTGTCATGACACAGCAGATCGCTGCTTCTGCCAACTTATATTGAACCGGTCCGAATAATCAAATCCATATTTTATGGGTTTGATTTATTGTATTCCGGCGCTATCTTTATTCCGGAAACAATTTTAACCCTATGAATGATTATTTGTTTTCTATTTCGGTGTTGTCCTTAGTCTTTATCATCATTTATTTTGTGATGAAATCAAAGAAAAGCTGAAATTATTTATTCCCTTCCGGCACATTTACCACCCGGTTGTTCAAATGCTGCATGCCTCTTACGTTTGCAGCCGTCCACCGGATATTAAAAATTCCACCTGCAAGCACCCGCACATCCTTAAAACCATTTTCAGTTAAGATCCCGGCTGATGTAAAGGCCTCGGGATTTCCTGAAAATGCATATACAATAACGGGCTTGTTTTTTTGCATCTCAATTTCTTTCCATCTTGAAACTAATTCGGCTGAGGGTATATGCACAGCATTTTTTAACTGACCAATATTCCTGAATTCCTCTTTATGCCTATTAGCAAATTCCTCATTGGTTCGTATATCAAGAAAGAAAAAGTCTTTAGCTGAATCCAACTCTGCAAGGTCAAATGTATTGATGATACTGAAATCAACTACTGGCTGGTAAATATCCCTGCATTCCAGTGATCTTTGATCATGGGAAAGCCATCTGTACATGCCTTCTACAAGTACGGATACATTTTTGAAGCCATTCTGGCCAAGCAGGGTTGCAGCCCTGGCCGATTCATATCCTGATATATCTGTTATTACAATGTTCTTCGATTTATCGAGCCGGCTGATATGATCACCGAGGTCACTCAATGCAATATGTATGGTGCCTTCAAGGAATCCAATGGAATTCTGCCGCTGGTCCATGCTCCTCTGTTCCCATACAGAATCCGGACGTACATCCAGTAAAAGAAGGTTGCCTCCGTTTATTTTCCGGCAGAGTGCTTCCGGTGAAATGATGTTATAAGATAATCCGGATTCTATTAAACGGCTCGTGCACGAATCCTCATTCAACAGTTGTATGGCCGTCATGCCTCCATTGATATTATAAATATTGGTAAAGCCGCTATCTGCCAGCATCCTGCTTACCCTCCTGCTCCGCTGACTGTGCGAACAATAAACAAATACAGGCTTGTTCTTATACGCCGCTATTTCATCCAGTCTTTCACCTGCCTGCCTGATGTCAATGTTCATGGCATGGCGCAGGTGACCGATGTTCAAACTATAATTCTGAGAAGTATCATTGTACTCACCGGATGACCTTACATCCAGCAAAAGATATCCGGGATTAGACCTTAATGCATTACAAAGATGTTCAGGATAAATTGTTTTATAAAGGACTTCGTCGTTTTTAAACTGGGCAAATGAGGTTGAATTCAAACAAGCCAATAAAAACAAAAGCAGATAAGGTTTCATAATAAACTTTGTAAAAAGATAAATTACAGGAATGAGAATAATTCGATGTATTACAGGAAGTAAATAAGGGCTGTCGCAATATTACAAAGAGAAACCTACAGTACGTACCATTGTTGATAATTCAGTGCAAAACAGGTGCAGAATCTTAACCTCAGATTTTTGGTATGAGCTTACCAGTTATCTTACCTTAGAAAAACAATTGAAATGCAGAATCCCTTAAAAGATTTCTGCAGGCAGATTCCTAAACAGAAACCTGCCATCAGTTAAAAGCATCGGGTTAGTAAGTATTGGCTTCGGCCGTTACAAACATTCAGGTGCTTTACTTTTTTAATTCCTGAAAGAAAACAGAAGGGAAAGAGAAAAAGGAGCGTGTTTTTTTACTATTGGGCACTAAGACCTGTCCTGGCGGTCGCGTATGTATTCTTCGATAGCTTCTTCATCAAAGCCAACTTCCTGTACGGCCACAAGAATATCATCTACAGGGTAATTCAATTTTCTGGAAAGGTTCCTTACTTCATTTTCATTGGATGAAAAAATTCCAAACCTGTCGTTGTATTTATAATTCATATGAATGGATCAGTCCGAAAATCGTACCAGTTTATACAGGTTTGCGGGTGGCGGTCAGGATCATTAAAATTTTATATACTGCTCCTTTCGTACAGGTCATTCAACGTATACCTGTCAAGCCCATTTACATTCCTGGTATTTCGCCGGGAATCATCCGGCCTGTTATCCTTACTGCTTCTTGAAAAACGGCCACCATTACTTGCAGCGTCCCTTTTTGGTTCCTCTGTTTTTCTATCTCTCTGGTTATTGTTATACTGCCTTGACATAGATGTTGGTTTTAGGTGTTGTTGATGAAAAGAGACCTATAAAATCATGCCGTAATTGAATGTAAGCAATAAGCCTTTATCATTCAAAAAAGAAGCTGGCTTTAATTCAGATCAAAGGATTCTTACCTTCCCCCAGCCTGGCAGATTCTCCTTCGTCGAGGTCATCATTGGGACTTTGTGAAGTTAATTCCGCATCCTGCTTCATATCCCTGTCAGCTTCCGAATGGGCATGCGATGCCTGCTCTTTTTCCGCAGGTTTAATTTCATGGGACAAAGGATGTTCATGTCGTCCCTGTTCTTTTTTATTGTTTTTCATAATTCCATTTTACTTTAGATCACAAAATTCTATGCCGCTTTGAGCTGAACATTCAAAAAACCTGGATAAATGTCTTTCATAGATACATCGGAATTAATTTCCAAAGAAATTGTAAAGGGCTATCACGCACAGGCCATCCATACAGGAACCATGACCATCATGTACTGGAATGTAGAGGAAGGTGCATCCATTCCCATACACACGTATATGCACGAACAGGTAGCGCATGTAATAGAAGGAAAGTTTGAATTCATACTTGATAAGGAAACAAGGATCCTGGAACCTGGAATAGTAGTGGTGATTCCACCGTATATGCCTCATGGGGCAGAGCCATTACCGCGTGCAGACTATTGGATGTATTTCATCCGGAAAGAGATGATTATAAATTCTGAGCCAGGCTAGAACTCATACAAATTATCTGCTTTATTCACATCAGGAACCCAGGTGCTGCCCAATTCGATCTTTTGAATTTTTTTAGTTGCAGGCACTGAAATCACCACTGAAGTATTGCCTTTTTCCCAGGCTGCAATGGTCCAGTGGATCTTTGCCGTGGTTTTATCTGTATAAGTTATGGTCAGGTGAACAGGAACAGGTTTTGATCCCTTTGAGGTAACCGTTACCTGGTATGCTTTTAGTTTTTGCGTAACGGATGTAATAGCCAGGTCTGCATATCCCCCATCATAAAACCATTTTTTCCAGAACCAGTTGAGGTTTTTACCTGAACCCGTATTCATACTATTAAAAAAATCCAGCGGCATAGGATGTTTTCCTTTCCAGTTGCTGATATAAAAATGAAGCGCCTTTAGGAACAGGCTGTCGCCAAGCAGGTCTTTTACAAATAAATAACCCATTGCCGGCTCGGGATAACTATTGGTAAAGTAAGAGAAATTGGTTTCAGTTGACGGAGTAATAACAGGCAGGTCATTTTCCGTTCCCATATGTTTTTCAGTAGGTGCAACACCATAATCATCAATAATGGTGGAATCGATATAAGGAGAAACGATCCACTCCCCTATTGTGGCCCATCCTTCATCCATCCAGGCATATTTTGTTTCATTGGTGCCAACATAAAATGGGAACATCATATGAAATACTTCATGATCGGTAAGTGTAATGCTTTCCATCCTGTCCTCAACAGGATTATCATTCACCATCATGGGGTACTCCATCTGGTCCAGACCATCAAATACGGTAACATGAGGATAGGGAAATGGCCATTTAGGAAAAATATGGCTCATTACCTCCACCGTTCTTCTTGCATCACCTGCCACCCAGAAATAATCATGATGAATGGGATTGAAAGCGGCATCCACTCTTGTTCTTCTTAAGGTGGATGAATCAACCACTACTGATGAAGACTGCCAGATATAATGATCACTGGAAGCAAAAGCAAAATCAGTAACATTGGAGGCTTTAAAATGCCAGGTATTAAATGGCTTTTCAGCTGTGATCTTTGTTTTGTCATCAATGGTATCAATTATATTAATGATGGCATCGCTCTTTTCTGCTCTTGAAATACGGGAGCAATATTCCGGCTGCAATACCTCCTGGCAGTTTTGCAAATTACCGGTAGCCCATACAATAAAATCTTCGGGCACTGTAATATAAGTATCAAAATTGCAAAAATCATTATAGAACTCCAGGTTGCCATTATAGGGTAAACGGTTCCAGCCGTCGATGTCATCATAAACAGCGATCCTCGGGAAAAAATAAGCAATGAAATGAGAATTGGGATCTATCTCACCGGTACGTATATGCGAACCTTTATTTACTGTATAATGATATGAGATCCTGAAACTTGTTTTTGATCCTGGCGCAAGCAACTGCTGGGTCAGGATCATATTGGTACCATTGATCAGGAGGTTCTTTTCTTCTATCCTCCTGTCTCTTACCCACATGGAATCGATAGTTACCCCGTTGCCTACATCAGCAGGTGAAATGGTTCTTTCCAGTATCGCCCCCTTTTTATAAAGATTAGGATAAAGCTTGAACCAAACCTGTTTGAGTGTATCAGGACTGTTATTTGTATAAACAATATCAACACTGCCCGACAACAATCTGGTTGAAGGCAGAAAATGAATACGCAGGGTATAGTCAGCACTATTCTGCCAGTAATTCTTTCCTGGTCGCCCATCACTGGAGCGGGTACCTTCAGTATAAGTGGATTCTATATTCCTTGGAACCGGAAGCGTTTGTGAACAGGCAACTGAAAAAATAAATGATGTGATAAATGCCAGAGATAACCGTACGCCATTTTGCATCACCAAATAAAAGAAAATTTATCCAGACAGGAATAAAGCAGATATATGATACGGAAATCAGTTCCAGTTCAAAAGACCTGTAAGCTGCTCCAGGAAATACTGATCGGTTTCATCAAATGTATTGATATCAATACTATCCACATCCAGCACACCCATAACTTCATTGTTCCTTATAACCGGAACTACGATCTCAGATCTTGATAAGCTGCTGCATGCAATATGACCGGGAAATTTTTCAACATCAGGTACGATCAGTGTTTGCGCTTTTTGCCAGCTCGCACCACAAACGCCCCTGCCCTTTTTTATTCTTGTGCAGGCAACCGGTCCCTGGAAAGGTCCCAGAACCAGTTCATTGTTCTTTACCAGGTAAAATCCAATCCACAAATGACTGAATTGTTCTTTCAGTGCTGCAGCAACATTTGCAAGATTTGCAATGAGGTCTTCCTCTCCCTCAAGCAGGGCTTTGATTTGAGGGATCAACGCTTCATATTGTTCCTTTTTTGTTCCTTTAATAATTTCCAGGTCTTCTGCCATTGGTATCAAAGGTAGGGAGATGTTGGTTGTTATGCTGAATAGCTGATAAGAAGCAATTGAAAGAATGCGGTGAGAAGGTGCATTACCCAACAGATAAACTTATCAACTTATCATCACGCTACTTTTGCCTTTCCTTCCTCTGCTCATCAAAAAATTCCCTGATGGTTTTAACCTGTGCCGGGGTTAATGGAATGGCGCTGTATTCTTTGTTCTCTGCAGCCATGATCTCTTCAGTTAACTTTTTTTTCTCCGCTTCAGTTGCACCGCCGGCCTGACGAAGC
>CBIHLW010000172.1:0-6087 GCA_966210755.1 uncultured bacterium | reverse complement strand
TAGCAAGGAGTTAGCAATTGGCAGACAACAACAGCCATGCCCGGAGGCATGTCCATGCTCATACCTTATTTTGAAATGCCCTGCATGTCTGCTTTCTAATAGCTGATGCCCTGAAATGCGGAATGCCGGACTTTTGATGGGATGCATAAACTGAGTAAACGACTTTCTTTTGCAAAGAAAGAAATTAAATATTTATATTCTTCCGCGGGCATGCCGGAGGCCACTACCTGCAATATTTTTGTATTATGGAAATAAATGATGCTCCCGACAAAGACACGCGTGCTATACTGGGTTTGCAATTGCCAACCGATCCCAGGTGGGTGAACCTTGCGGGCATGTCGCTTGAGGATATCCTTACCGACCATGCCTATTGCGAACAGAAGGCAGCTACTGCCTGCATATCGCTGATTCAACGTTATAATCAGAAAGAAAAACTGGTGAATGAACTTTCTCCGGTTGTTTCGGAAGAATGGGGACATTTCAGGCTGGTGCTGGCCGAATTGCAAAAACGGGGTTTAAAACTGGGCAGACAGCGCAAGGATGAATACGTAAATGCCTTGTTTGATTTTACAACCAAAGGCGGGGCTGAACAGGGCCGCCTGCTGGATCAGTTACTGATGATGGCCATGATCGAAGCCAGGAGTTGCGAAAGGTTCAAAAGATTAAGTGAAGGACTGGATGATGATTACCTGCGAAAATTCTACAGGCGGTTCATGGAAAGCGAAGCAGGTCACTACAGCTTGTTCATTGAACTGGCCGAAACGTATATTGATAAGGATGTGGTAAGAAAACGCTGGAAGCAATGGCGCGATTATGAAAGAGAAGTGATGAAAAAGCTTGAGGTACGCGGGGACAGGATTCATTGAGAGTCAAAAGAATTCAAAATTCAACCTGTAAAAACCGGGATTGCTGAAAGATCTGAAGATGCAAATGCTTTCGAAGCTTCCCTGGTCCGCACATGCTTTTGGCTTCACTCCCCTTTAAAAAAACCAATCTCCCGCTCAAAATCAAGATAAGGATGCTGTTGCTGTAAAACCATGGTTTTTTCCAGGCAGGATTGCAGGAATTTTTTATGTGGACCGGATGAGGGGTTGAAGGGCTTGTGTTTGTAAGCAAGGTTGATGGAATGGATCTGTTCAATCAATTGTTTTGTTTTTTCATCCATGCAGGCCTGCACAAATCTTTCCCATACATATTGGGTTGCATGATAATTGGGATGCACCAGGTCTTCAGAATAAAACCGGTAATCTCGCAGGTCATCTATCACCAGTTCATAGGAAGGAAAATAATACAATCCTTCAAATTTTTCCACCAGGTGGTGAATGGCCTGGATCAACACTGCCTTACTTCTGTTATTTTCAATAACACCCTCCCTTGCATGTCTTACCGGACTGATGGTGAATATGATCTTTATGTTTTTATTGAAATGAAAGATGCGGTGGATCATATTGTCCAGCACCTGCAATACTTCTTCTGTTTTCAGCAACCTTCTGTGAAACCATTCGGCAGGCGCTTTATGATTGTTGGCCACAATAAACCCCTGTTTGTAACCTATGGCCTTTTCCGTAAGCGAATAAACCCAGGAGGAACCCAGCGTGATCATGATATGATCAGTTGTGTGCAGGAAGGCATGAGCGGCCGCTGTGGAATTATTGATCTTTGTGATTGCTTCATCTGCAGTGAGACCTGAAAACCTGCTATGGTGTTTCCAGCTGTGCCATCCTTCATTGAATTCAAAAAGATCCTTCTCCCCTGCGGTTATATTTTCAATACAATCTGTAATGGCAGCAGCAACACTCACAGGATTGAACATTACTCCATTTGGATTTTCGCTCACCGTGAACTTGTACTGCTTTAATTTTTCGCCCATGTTCTCTGTAAAGCAGGAGCCGATCAAAAACATCCTATGGTGATGATTGACAGGCGGTGAAAGCTTTTTTATATCAAATTCAAGACGGAATTTCATTATTTTGATCGGGATCAGTTATTGATGACAGGGCCATTTATTTTAAGATCATCTTTCATTTCAGATAACCATGCTTTGCACTGCAATTAAATGAATATTTCATTGGCCAGCCTTAAGCTTTCATCAAGCGCTTCCATATTCCATCCGCTAATGCTGTTCTTTTCTTCCAGGTATTCAATGATGTTTTCCGTTTTCATATTACCCACCAGATCATCCTGTGCCATGGGGCAACCGCCTATTCCTTTTAATGCACCATCAAATCTTTTACATCCCGCTTCTGCCGCCGCTACCAGTTTTGATTTCCAGTTTGAAGGACTGGAATGTAAATGAACACCGAAACGGGTTTCAGGATATTCAGGTACCAATGAATTAAGTGCATAGGTTATCTGTTCCGGTGTGGCCATGCCTACCGTATCTGCAAGTGAAATGATCCCGATCTCCCTTTTTATCATTTCATCTGCCCATTTCAATAATATGGACTGATCATATGCATCGCCATAGGGATTGCCAAAACCCATGCTAAGGTAGATCACCAGTTGCCTGCCATGCTTTATGCACAGATCCTGTATCTCCTCCACCCTGGCCAGACTTTCTTCAATGGTACTGTTGGTATTGCGCTTTTGAAAGGTAGGTGATATGGAAAATGGAAATCCAAGGTAACTGATCTGCTCAAACACCACTGCTTCTTCGGCTCCCCTGGTATTGGCAACAATGGCCAGCAATTTTGATCTGGAACTTCCTGTTTCTAATTTACTGATTACTTCCTTTGTGTCTGCCATCTGCGGAATGGCTTTTGCAGAAACAAAGGATCCAAAATCAATAGTATCAAATCCCACTTTCAATAAGGAATTGATGTACTGGATTTTTTTTTCAGTTGGAATAAAATGCTTCCATCCCTGCATGGCATCACGCGGGCATTCAATTACTGCATAGCCTTTATCTGCAGGATATGTATTTACATCATTTATTTGTTTAGTATCCGTCATTTGATCTGTTCAGTAATACTGCAGCTGTATTAAATGATCTTTTTTACTTTCATTTCATTCTTTGTTTCATTACCTCGTACAAAATCATTCCTGTTGCCACCGAAACATTCAAAGATTCAAAATTACCCGGCATGGGTATCCTGAATTTGTCATCACAGATTTTCATGAGCGCAGGATAGATGCCTTTTTCTTCACTGCCCATTACGATAGCTGCAGGTTCGGTAAGATCCATTTCAAAGACAGTTTTATCCGCCTTCATTTCACTGGCTAACACCTTAATTCCATTAAGGTGAAGATCGTCAACTGTTTTCATCAGGCTGTTAACACGGCAAACTGGAATATTTTCCAATGCACCGGCAGAAGTAAGCATGGCGTCTTCGTTGAGGGCACCAATGCCTTTATCGGGAATGATGATGGCCTGAACACCCATGCTATGTGCCGTTCTTGCAATACCCCCGATATTTCGGATATCGGTAATGCCATCAAGGATGATAAACAAAGGAACCTCTCCTTTTTCAACCACCCATGATATGATCTGCTGCAGATCCTGGTATCTGATCTTAGAGATCAGCGCTACCACTCCTTCGTGATTTTCAATATTGAATCCATTCAGTTTTTCAACCGGCACATAATTGACAGGAATACTGTTTCTGGTTGCCAGATTCCTGATGGCACTGATCTCTTCTCCAACTGCTTTATTGTTAATATAGACCCTGTCCAGCGCCTGTCCATTCCTTATGGCCTCAAGAACTGCTGTTCTTCCAATGACCATTGAATTTTTTTTGGGTCTTTGTGGTGATCTGAATTTTTTCACATGTCAAAATTAATTGTGATACGCGATGTAATTATTAACGCTTTTTTCTTCTCAATGAAAATGGCCAGGCCAACAGCAGAAATAATATCACAGAACCTGCTAAAACAAACTTTATGGCAGCACACCAGAAAACAACCTCCAGTAAGGAAGGTGTGAACCTTCCATTCCATATCAGCAACAAAAGGAAGTTCTCACATACATCAAACATGGCCGCAGAAATGGAAATGCTGCTAAACATATTGCTCCATTTATTCCAGCCCGTTGTTGACCTGATATATCGGCAGGCGGATACAAGAAACCAGGTGTAAGCAGCAATGAAAATAAAATCCAGGTAAATGTTTGTTATCACCGCGCCCTGGTCAAGGAATAGTCGTAACTGGTTAAAGCGTTCTAATGTTCTTGAAAATTCTACATCGATAATGCCTTTCGTACTAACAGGAGTAATGAGCACACTACCCTGCCAGCGCATAACAATTATGGAAATGATAAGAAGCGCAAACGAAATCAAAAGATTTCTTTTCATAACCGAAAATAAAAAACCTCTGTCAAAGAACAGAGGTTTTGATTTATGATGACTTTAATTATTTCAATCCAAAAGCTTTTTTCACTTTGGGAACATAATCAAGTTTTTCCCAGGTGAACAGTTCAACCTTCTTTGTAATTTTCTTACCGCCCGGCTGTACAAATTCTTTTGTAACCACTTCCGGCTTGCGGCCCATATGGCCATAAGCAGCAGTTTCACTATAAATAGGATTACGCAATTTCAATCGCTGTTCTATAAAATAGGGGCGCATGTCAAAAATGCCTTCCACCATTTTGCTGATCTCACCATCGCTCAGATCTACTTTTGCAGTACCATAGGTGTTCACATTGATGCTGGTAGGCTGTGCAACTCCAATAGCATAAGATACCTGAACAAGTATCTCGTCGCAAATACCGGCAGCTACCAGGTTCTTGGCAATATGACGGGTTGCATATGCAGCAGAACGGTCAACCTTGGAAGGATCTTTACCACTGAATGCGCCACCACCATGAGCACCTTTGCCACCATAAGTATCAACAATGATCTTACGGCCGGTTAAACCGGTGTCGCCATGTGGTCCGCCAATAACAAACTTGCCTGTTGGGTTGATGTGATATTTAATATTATCGTTGAAAAGCTTTGCGTATTTTTTATACTTTGATTTAACCCTTGGTATCAGTATGCTTATCATATCCTGCTTGATCTTCTGGGCCATTTTAGATTCTGTATCAAAATCATCATGCTGGGTGGAGATCACGATCGCATCAATGCGCACAGGACGGTTATTGTCATCGTATTCAAGTGTTACCTGGCTTTTAGCATCAGGACGCAGGTATTTGATTTGCTTGTTCTCTCTGCGTAATGCAGCCAGTTCCTGGAGAAGCTTGTGGGCAAGATCCAGTGCCAGTGGCATATAATCATCTGTTTCATTGGTGGCATAGCCAAACATCATACCCTGGTCGCCTGCACCCTGTTCTTCTTTTTTCTTGCGGTCAACACCCTGGTTGATATCAGAAGATTGTTCATGAATAGCGGAAAAGATACCACATGAATTAGCTTCAAACATATATTCACTTTTGGTATAGCCAATTCTGCGGATCACATCGCGGGCAATATCCTGCACATCGAGGTATGCTTTGGATTTTACTTCCCCGGCCAGCACAACCTGACCTGTAGTAACCAGCGTTTCACATGCTACTTTTGCCTGTGGGTCAAAAGCAAGGAAATTATCAATTAGGGCATCGGATATCTGGTCAGCTACTTTATCCGGGTGACCTTCAGAAACACTTTCAGATGTAAATAAATAGGGCATAATGCTAAGAATTAAGCAGTTCTATTAAATAATTTGGGTGCAAATATAATCAGCAGAAATCAGAGGTTGGAATATATTATTCTCAATCTTAAACGCTGGCTGGAAACAGGATAGTTCCCCCCTCCCAGTACCACCCTGCCTTCAGCTATCCGGCTCAGTACAGGGATATTGATCCTGAAGTTCAGGGCAGAGGAAAATACAGTTGTTTTAAATGGAGCATAAATACGAAGTGTATCATTGAGTTCGTTACGGGTTACAATGCCCTGAACGTACCTTGTAATATTGAATTTATATTCATTATTCCTGAGGGTGCCGCCAAACAAATCATAATCAACCGAACCATCGAAACTGGCAGGAAGATCATTTTCAAACAATCGTGGTTTTCCATCGCGCAGTCTGTCGAGGAACAGCCGTGCAGGTGCAGGATAAGCCGGAGAAATGATCACGGCGGGTGCTATCAGCTCAGCCCTGTGGATCACTTTATTG
>CBIHLW010000171.1:0-6106 GCA_966210755.1 uncultured bacterium | reverse complement strand
TTTCTTCAGCGCAAATGCAATGATGCCGGGTATCAGAAAAATAAATATGGGAGCAAGCTTCAGGTAAGCGCCAAAAATAGCACCGCGTCTTCCGATCTTAATATTATTTGCAGCCAGGGTTCTTTGTACAATATACTGGTCCGTACACCAATACCAGATGCCTACAATGGTACCTCCAAACAACATACCCGTCCAGGGAAAATCCGGATCGGATGCGGGACGCCACATATTCATATGGTCGCTGCCAACGGTTGCCTTCATTTCATTCCAGCCGCCCACTGCGTTCAGTCCCATGATGGTGATGATCATTGAACCCAGCAACAGAATGATGGTTTGAAATGCCTCTGTATACACAACAGCTCTCATACCGCCAAGAATCGTATAGACCCCGGTAACGATTACCACTATGAAAGAACTGATCCAGAATGCAGGATCATTTTCAGCAGTGAGACCAAAAAGATCAACAATGAACTGACCGAAGCCACTATTGACTATTTCCGATCCAATGAGCGAGGAAACCACAATACCACCGGCATAAATGGTAACGGAAACCTTGGTAAGTACGTAAGCGGCAATTGAAAATAAAGACAGGAACCATCTTGAACGGCTGTCATATCTTTTTTCAAGGAATTCGGGCATGGTGAATGCGCCACTACGCATATAAAACGGAAGAAATACCCATCCCAGTAATAATACGATCCACGCGTGTAATTCATAATGCGCCAGTGGCATTCCGCTTTCCGCCCCGGTTCCGGCAAGACCTACCACGTGTTCACTTCCAATGTTTGAAGCAAAGATGGAGGCTCCGATAACGAACCACCCGATATTTCTTCCGGCCAGAAAATAGTCTTCCGAGGTTTTATTTTTTTGCAGGATCACCCACCAGGCAATGCCCAGTAAAATTGCAAAATAACCACCCAGTACTATCCAGTCTAAGGTCTCCAGCGTAGCATTCATTTAGTTTTGGTTTATTGTTTGGATTGATAAGCGGGAATCGTGAAATGTGAATCGGAAAACGTGAATTTTCTTTATTTAAAAACAGATTCCTTCCGATTGACGATTGTCGATTGCCCATTGCCGATTCAGTTCTAGATATACCTGTTGATCATATTCTCCAGCCATTCCTGTCTTCCACTTCTTACTTCCGGTTCACCATTCTCAATGGCAAAACGGCGAAGGTCCTCAAGTGATAATTTTCCATCTTCAAAATCCTTTCCACGTCCATTGTCGTAACCTGCATAACGTTCCTCACGGAATTTTTTATACTCAGATCTGCTGAGCACCTTATCAGCTACCACCAGCGCTCTTGCAAAAGCATCCATACCACCTATGTGTGCATGGAAGAGGTCTTCCATATCAGTTGAATTGCGTCTGATCTTTGCATCAAAGTTGATACCGCCTCCTGCAAATCCACCCGCTTCCAGAATGATCAGCATGGCCTCGGTGAGTTCATTGATGTTGTTTGGAAACTGGTCGGTGTCCCAGCCATTCTGGTAATCGCCCCTGTTGGCATCAATAGAACCCAGCACACCGGCATCTGCTGCCACCTGCAGTTCATGTTGAAAAGTATGACCGGCAAGCGTGGCATGGTTCACTTCTATATTGATCCTGAAATCGCCAAGCAGATCGTATTGCCTTAAAAACCCGATCACGGTTTCGCAATCATAATCATACTGGTGTTTGGAAGGTTCAGCAGGTTTTGGTTCTATGAAAAACGTTCCCCTGAATCCATTCTTTCTGGCATAGTCTTTCGCCATATGAAGAAAACGTGCAAGGTGCTCCTTCTCCCGTTTCATATTGGTATTTAAAAGACTCATATAGCCTTCACGTCCGCCCCAGAATACATAATTCTCACCACCCAGCTCAATGGTGGCATCCAGTGCGGCTTTCACCTGGGCACCTGCATGGGCCATCACATGAAAATCAGGATTGGTTGCGGCGCCATTCATATATCTTTTATGAGAAAACAGATTGGCCGTTGCCCATAATAATTTTACGCCTGTTTCTTTTTGTTTTTGAGCGGCATATTCTACTATTGATTGCAAGCGCTTTTCATTATCTGCAATATCATCGGTAAAGTCCACTACGTCCACGTCATGAAAACAATAATAGGGCAGGTTCATTTTTGTAATGAATTCAAATGCGGCATCCATTTTTTCACGGGCCCTTCCTAATGGATCTGCAGATGCATCCCATGGAAACTGATGCGTTGGTGCGCCAAATGGATCTGAGCCATTGGCATTGAACGAATGCCAGTAAGCACAGGCAAATTTGAAATGCTCTTTCATGGTTTTGCCTGCTACCAGTTTTTTCTCATCGTACCAGCGAAAAGCAAATGGATTATCTGATTCTCTTCCTTCATACCTGACCTGCGGTATATTATTAAAATAGGTTTTCGTTTTTACTGCTACTGTCATTGTTTTGATTTATAAATGAATGGCCTCAGCTTAACTGACCGACCTCATAGGTTTTTTGTAATTGTACTTCCAGCAAATGTTTCCATTCTTCATAAACTTCATTGAAGGAAGCTTCATTTTCCGGATGCACCAGTTTCAATGGTTTTCTTCCGGCAAAGACCATAGCCGGATCTGCAAAAATTCCATTACCCATTCCGGCTCCCATGGCTGCACCAATGCTTCCATCAGAGGGGTATAATTCCACCGGCACACCTGTTGCATTTACAAAAGATCCGGTGAACACATCACTCAGGAACATGTTAGCTCTCCCTGCTCTTATTATATTCGGATCCATCCCGTTCTCTCTCATAATATCAAGTCCGTACCTGAATGCAAAAGCAATCCCCTCCTGTGCAGCTCTTACCAAATGACCTGCATTATGTATATTAAAATCAAGTCCGTGAACATGTGCTCCAATTAACCTGTTATTGAGCATCCGTTCTGCTCCATTTCCAAAAGGCAACATAAAAAGACCATGGCTTCCCTGTTTTATCTTTGCAGCTTCCATGTTCAGGCTTTCATAACTGGTGTGTGCACCAAACATATTTCTGATCCACCGGTTAAATATACCCGCTCCATTGATACAAAGCAGAACACCTGTACGATGTTTATCCTGATCATGATTAACATGTGCAAAGCTGTTGATCCTTGAATGCCGGTCGTAAGTAAGCTGGTCGCTGATCCCATAGATCACTCCGGAAGTGCCTGCGGTAGCGGCCACTTCACCGGGTTGCATTACATTGAGTGAAAAAGCATTGTTCAACTGGTCGCCTGCTTTATAGGAAACCGGTATGCCGGGTTTTAATCCAAGCCTGGAGGCCACGTTCTCTTTTATATAACCATGATGTGAGAACAGTGGTTGTATTGAAGGGATCAGGGAAGGATCAAAGCCAAAATATTGCATCAGTTCCTTAGAGACCTCATGTTTCTGGAAATCCCAGAATACCCCTTCGGATAAAGCAGAAATGGTGGTGGTTGTTTCACCGGTAAATTTCATACTGATAAAATCTCCTGGTAATAAGATCTTATCTGTTTTCCGGTAAAGATCCTCTTCATTTTCTTTTACCCATGCCAGTTTGCTGGCTGTGAAATTTCCGGGAGAATTAAGAAGCCGTGACAAACAGAATTTTTCACCCATCTCCATACATGCAGCATCGCCTATATCTACTGCTCTTCCATCGCACCATATGATGGCATTGCGCAAAACTTTCTGTGCCTTATCAATCAATACCAGCCCATGCATCTGGTAGGCAATACCAATAGCGGAAATATCTTCAGGATCGTAAGCATGTGAAGCATTGCATTTCAGGATAGCCTGCTTTACATGCTCCCACCAAAGGTCAGGACTTTGTTCGGCCCAGCCGGCCTGCATGGAAATAATATCAACTTCCGTTTCGGGAAACTGGGCAGAAGCCATGCATATGCCGTTTGTTGCATCAACAACAGAAACTTTTACGGAGGACGTACCCAAATCAATTCCTAATAATAACATGTGCAATAGTCTAAGCTACAAAATGAATACTTTTCCGGGTTTGCTTATGTTTTTTTTGAACCCTTTTTTAAAACAAGGAAGGATGAAGAGTCATCCCTCCTTTCTAACGATTGCTTACACGAGACGCTAAAACTGCTATTTTAATTTTTTCATCTTCTTATTGATCTTTTAATCCTTTAAGAAATCCAGCATATGCGGGCTTCTTCTGATAAGCCGCATTAAACAGGAGTGCATATTCTGCCCTGTTCTGAACCGTTACATACCAGCTGTCGCTATCCGCAACACCCCAGAAAGTAACATCGTAGCGCCGGGGTCCCGGCACATTCCTGATAAATGATTCCATCACAAACTGATACTTGTCAGCCTGTGCCTTCAGCTGCGCTTCAGTTGGAACAAAGCCCGCTATATTCGAGGGGTTCACCCTCACATCCAATTCTGAAATCCTGATCTTTAAGCCGGTGGCTGCAAGTTTCTGAAACATGCTTTCAATTCCGGCGTTTTGCGTGTTTACACTGATATGCATCTGTGTACCGATGCCATCTATTTGCGCACCTTTTTGTTTCAGTTCCTGAACATATGCCAGGAGGGAATCGAGTTTTTTGTTATCTGATTCAAGATTATAATCATTAATGAACAGCAGCGCAGATGGATCAGCAGCCTTTGCATACTGAAAGGCCTTTAGTGCATAATCCCTGCCCAGGTATTGCGACCAGTAAAAAATATCACCGGTTGTTGTTCCTGTATTGGTCCTTACCGTACCTGATCCATCATTTACAGGTTCATTCACAACATCCCATGCATGTACTTTGCCTGCATATCGCATCATGCTTGTTCTGATAAAACGGCTTAATGCCGAATCTATTCCTGCGCGGATCTCCTGAGGCTGCGAAGCCGGTCCGCCTGATGCAGATCTTATGGTGATATTATCAATGGTATAAACGCCTGCATTTGGAAAATTCAGCCTGAAGGATGGCGAATTTTCAAGAGCTGTCAATACCCAGTTATAGGTTTCCCATGTGGTGGTGGGGGTGATCTCGAATTGCTGGTACTGGCTATTCTGATTTACAAGTCGCACCTTTCCTCCTCCTGCAGAAGCTTTGATATCTATGCTCACTTTATACTGCTCACCAGTTACTGCCTGCCATTCCGGGCCAATTGCCTGCATATCATATGCATTTGTTCCAGCCGTATTTACTGTTGCCTGCATGGCACGACTGCTGCCATTCCCGGCAACCGCTGAATAACTTCCACTTGCAGAACCTCCAATCAAAACATTCCATCCTGTAAACAACGCGCTGCCTGTACCTGTGGTACCGGTGCCGGCTTCAAGATCACCATAGGCAAAAAGGTTCGGAGCAATGGGATCTGGTGCGCCTGTTGTAAGAGACCTCAGGTAGTTGCCGTTCTGGTTCTGGTGCCAGACCAGTGTATGCCCAAAAATCTTTAATCCTGCAGCGGTTGAAAGTTGCACCATTTCATCTGCCTTTGCGAAATCAAAGCTGCCATCATCTCTTGCAATGGCACCATGCTTCATGTGGTAAGTAAAACTCACCTGGTCAGATTCCTGTACCACCAGGTTTTTATATGATGCATTGTTTTTGAACAGCTCATAATCAATTGCCATACCAATTGGGAAAGAAGCTGTGGTTTTAAGTGGGCCTGTGGTATCTATGGTTGTTCCGGGAACAGGAACCGGATCAGGGTCACTGTTCTTTTTACAGGACATGAGCGTGCCTATTGCCACTACGAACGGAATCAACACCGGGTGCCCAATTTTCATAATCAATTTTGTAATTAATCTTTCGGAAAATATTAGAAGATGCTATTGTATGGTTTTCTTTCCAATATTTCCTTATTGCATTTTCATTTTGTCAATATTGCCCTGAGGAAAAACAAAACTATCTGATCTGCCATTTCTTCAATCAATATTCATTATTCAATATTCATTCTTCATTCACTTCCTTTTGCGCAGATGTGCGTGCTGCTCAAACTCATCAAACTGATCAAACCGCTCAGAATCTCAATCTGCCTCCGCAGCATCCTCTTCCGGTGCAGGCTTCTCCTCTTTGGCCGGATTCAGATACCTGCCGTTGCCTTCGCGGTGGAGGATACCCTTCTTCACGAACTGGGTGATATAACCCCTGGCAGTGTTTTCAGC
>CBIHLW010000170.1:0-6106 GCA_966210755.1 uncultured bacterium | reverse complement strand
TCATCTACCAGGTAGCATTTGGATATGCTCTTTGCAGGTATTGCATCTCTGCCAATATATAACCAAGGTTTTCAGTATGATTGCCTTGCTTCCCACCTTTTTGCATCCACGTTGATTTTGGGATAGGACCATCTTTCGATGCAACTGTGGCTTCATTAAAGATCGCTTCTATTTTTTCAAGCCACTCCGTTTTTAATGAACCGGGATTTTCGCAGAATGGCATTTCATAAAAAGCAGGTTCAAACATTTCACCTGTGAACATCCACAACTCCGTAAGCGCTTTTAACAACCGGTTCTTGCTTTCTTCCGTACCATCACCCATCCTGATCACCCATTCGCCGCTCCATCTTAAATGGTAGGCTGTTTCTTTTAAGGATTTTTCTGCAATGGCCGCTATCTGTTCATTACTGCTGTTTTGCAATTGCCTGTATAAATAAAACTGATAAGCGCTGAAAAAGAGTTGCCGTAAAATGGTTTGCGCCCAGTCGCCTTTTGGTAATTCGGTGATCAACAAATTCAAAAACTGGTTCTCATTTCTTAAAAAAGCCAGATCATCCTCCTGCAATTCCCTGTTATAAGATTTCCAGGGTCCGGGAATGAATTTATCAACCGATCTTTTTTCTTCATCGTTAAAACCATTGTAAAGGGCTGCTGCGTACTGGTAAAAATTTCTTGATTGTCCCAACAGGTCAAGAGATATATTGGTAATGGCGATATCCTGTTCCAAAACAGGGCCATGTCCCGTCCATTCTGCATTTCGCTGACCAAGGATAAGCGCATTGTCGGCAAGGTGAAGAGCATAAAGAAAAAGCTTGTCACCTTTCCCATTATTGGTAGAACCCAGGTCAATGCTATCATTATTTAATTCATTATTCATGTTTATTATGACAATAGAGCAGAATAAAAAATATAAATTTTAGCCGGGTTCACTACTAAGGTTACATATGCTGGATCTCATCAGGCAGATCATAAAACGTGGGGTGCCTGTAAACCTTATCATTTGCAGGTTCATAAAAACTTTCGGCATCATCAGGACTGGAAGCATGAATGAATTTGCTTTCAACCACCCAGATGCTTACGCCTTCCTGCCTGCGTGTATATACATCACGGGCATTTTCAATAGCCATTTGCGCATCTACGGCATGCAATGAACCAACATGTTTATGGTCCAGGCCCTGCTTGCTTCTTATGAATATCTCCCACAATGGCCATTCATGTGTCTGTGCAGAAGCCGCCGCTCCTCCAGCCGGGAATTCTTTATCCCCGTAATCGCCGTAAAAAAATTTTCTGAAAAATGTCATTTTTTATTGGTTTAAATCCAGTGGGTACTTTGCTTTTCTCATGCTGTATCAAAATTCTTTATTTCACAACAGTGTCAGAACATTCAGGACCTCATCAAACTTCCGGCTATATATTTTCTCCGGCTATAGCATAGTTTCAAAATAAAAATATGCAGAAACATACGGAAGACATTCAAAAGACAGATCCCGGGAAATTCAGGTAAATTAGGCTACCGCCTTAATCTGTCCGGATCTTTTTTTATCTGCATAGGCCTGGGCTGCTTCTCTCACCCATGCGCCTTCTTCCCATGCTTTCCTTCTTGCATCCAGTCTCATTTTATTGCAGGGACCATTTCCATTTACAACATTCCAGAACTCTTCCCAGTTAATTTTTCCGAAATCATAATGTCCGCTTTCTTCATTCCATTTCAGATCCGGATCGGGCAGGGTCATGCCTAAAAGCTTTACCTGTTCAGCGCACATGTCTACAAAACGTTGTCTCAATTCATCATTGCTGAATCTTTTGATCTTCCACTTCATGCTGGTTTCTGTATTGGTACTCTCCGCGTCGTGCGGACCAAACATCATCAGGCTTGGCCACCACCAGCGGTCAATGGCATCCTGCACCATTGCTTTTTGTTCACTGGTGCCCCTGCTCAAAACCAAAAGGCTTTCAAAACCCTGGCGCTGGTGAAAACTTTCTTCCTTGCAAACCCGTATCATAGCGCGGCTATAGGGTCCATAAGATGTTCTGCATAAGGGCACCTGGTTCATGATGGCTGCACCATCAACCAGCCAGCCTATAGCACCCATATCAGCCCAGGTGATGGTTGGATAATTAAAAATGGAAGAATATTTAGCCTTGCCACTATGTAGTTGTTCAATCATTTCATCGCGGGTAATTCCCAATGTTTCGGCTGCACTATATAAATACAATCCATGACCGGCTTCATCCTGTACTTTGGCAATCAGTATTTGTTTTCTTTTGAGTGAGGGGGCCCGGCTTATCCAGTTGCCTTCGGGCAGCATACCAACAATTTCGCTATGTGCATGCTGGCTTACCTGCCTGATTAAAGTTTGGCGGTATTTTTCAGGCATCCAGTCCTTTGGTTCTATGCGTATTTCAGCATCGATCCTGTCCTGGAATATTTTTTCAGTTTCGTGTACAGACATATAGCAAGATTATTTACAAATTTAACACCCATAATTCTCTTTCGGTCCTGAGGTTTTGTGAAAACTTAACCGGCAGGCCTTACTGGCGGCCAATAAGCCTTAGCTATATCCTAATGTTTGCTATCAAAATCAACCGTAATCCTTCCGCTCACAGGATGTGCCTGGCAGGTAAGGATAAAACCCTTATCAATTTCTTCCTGTTCCAGGCCCCAGTTTACATCCATCTTTACTTCTCCTTCCGTGATCTTAGCCTTACAGGTGGTGCAAACGCCACCCTTACATGCATATGGGAGATCTGCCCCCGGTTTGAGGGCGGCATCCAAAATACTTTCACTTTCATAAGGCAAATCAAAACTGAACGTGATTCCATCCAGCTTCACATTTACTTTTGCCACCGGACCTTCTGATGTTGGAGCAGTTTCTTTTTTGCCGGCAGAATCAACAACCGATTGTTTTTGTCCCGGGATGGTGAATAATTCAAAATGAATTTTATCCTGTGTAATTCCACGGCCTTCCAGATAGCCTTTTATGCAAAATATCATCTCTTCCGGTCCACAAAGAAAAAATTCATCGCATTTTTTTATGTCGACCAATTTGCCAAACAGCAGTTCAAGCTTGGGTATATCTATCCTGCCTGAATTTATTTCGGCGTCAGATCTTTCACGGCTGAGGATATGATAGATCCTGAACCTGTCAATGAATCTGTCCTTAATGTTTTCAAGCTGCTCTTTAAAAATGATAGAATTTTTGGTGCGGTTCCCATAAATGAGGGTGAAGCTACTTTGAGGCTCTGTTAATAAGGTTGTTTTTATTATAGAAAGAACAGGTGTGATGCCACTACCCGCAGCAAAGGCTATATAGTTTTTTTTATATAGAGGATCCAGCTCGGTATAAAATTTTCCTACCGGGGGCATGGCATCAATAAGATCGCCAGCTTTTAATTCGTTATTAGCCCAGGTAGAAAAGAGGCCGCCTTCAACTTTTTTTATAGCCACCTGTAATATACCATCAGATGGGGCACTGCAGATGGAATAAGTGCGCCTGACTTCCGTATTGTTGATCATTTTACGGATGGTGAGGCTTTGCCCCTGGTGAAAGCTAAATTGTTCTTTTAGTTCTTCGGGTACATCAAAAACAATGGAAACACAATCTTCTGTTTCTTTTTCAACTTTTTTTACGCTTAACGGATGGAAATGGATCATAGAAGCGGCAAAGATAGGAGAGAGAAGGCGGAGTCTTGAGTCTTGAGTCGGGAGTCGGGAGTTCAAAGTTCACAGTTCAAAGTCAGGGTCCTAAATCCCTGGTTGATGGCCGGTTGAGAGATTAAAGTATGACTTTACAGATTACATGTAATATGTAACAGAACGCTTCGAATTTAGTTCACCGACTTTGAACTTTGAACTTTGATCTTTGTTGCCGACTCACGACTCAAAACTCCCGGCACTTCACTCTACTGAACATTCCGTTCAACTCTGTTACTGACCTTTGGAATGGTTTTGAGATAGGCATAAATGGCGCTTACCTCTCCATCGGTTAAATAGGAATAAGGTTTCATTGGAGGGCGGGTGCCTGGCTGATCTCCTGGCAGTACGCCGGTTTTAACAGCTTTCAAAAAATCTTCTTCGGTCATTCTTCCAATACCTGTTTCTTCATCCATGGTCAGGTTTCTTGAATAAATAACTGAACCATCAGGCATTTTAAATTTATTGCCACCTCCAAAAAATCCATCCGATTTTTCCGGATTTATAAAATCCACTGTTGTGAAATCAGCTGAATGACAGGTGTAGCACTCTACCCGGTATAAAGCCACATATTCCCCCCACTTTACCTGGTTTGTGGTATCGGGTTCAGGAACAGATTTATAAAAAGGCATGGGTTTGATAGCCTTAATGGTGGTAAGGAATTTTGCGAGGAAAGAATATTTTGATGCCGGTTGTCTGGTATTATCTGCCTGTACTGCGGCATGGTCTGAACGGAGAAAAGCAATAATTGACTGCAGATCCTCATCCGACATTTTTTGCAGTTTGGCCATGATCGGTAAAAAACTACCATCAGGTTTTACACCCGTTTTTAATAAATAAGCCAGCTGGCCATCGGTCCATTTGCCTATGCCATATTCCGGATGTTGTGTTATGTTCTTTGAATAAACAGCTCCGAACTGGCTGATTTCATCCATTTTTCTTCCCGTGAGCTTTCTGGTATTGAAATCCATATGACAATCATCGCATAACATAGCGGACAATTGCCTGCCTCTTTCAATGCGTTCGGGCGAGGATTTTACAGTTAGTGAAAATTCTTCCGGGGTATAGTTTGGTACTCCTCTTATGGCTACAAATGCAGCAAATCCGCCAGCAAGCACAATTATGACACCTATCAGGATCAATAGGTATCTGAAAGCTTTTTTCATGATCGTTAGTTTTAGTTTCAGGAATAAGATAAAAAATAATTATGAATTACAAACCGGATAATCTGCAGGTGCATCTCAAATCTTAACTCCGCCCGGTTTTTAAGAAAAATGGATTAGGTTTGCACGCCTTCTAAATTCGTAACTCATAATTCAAAACTAATATGTCTTTAATTGTAGTTGGAACAATGGCCTTTGATGCTATTGAAACTCCCTTTGGCAAAAGCGATAAGATCATTGGCGGTTCTGCAACATATGTGGCTTATGCTGCTTCAAATTTTGTTCAGCCTGTTCACCAGGTTTCCATTGTGGGTTATGATTTCCCCGAGGAAGAACTGGAACAACTCAGAAAAAGAGGCGTTACTACCGAAGGGGTTGAAATTGTAAAAGATAAAAAATCATTTTTCTGGGCGGGCAAATACCATATGGATATGAACACCCGTGATACGCTTGTAACAGATCTTAATGTACTGGCTGATTTCAATCCCATATTACCTGAATCCTGCCAGGGTACAGAGTTTCTTATGCTGGGTAACCTCATGCCTAAGCTTCAGAAGCGTGTAATTGAACAATTAAGGGAAAGGCCAAAGCTTATTGTGCTTGATACCATGAATTTCTGGATGGAAACAGCTTTGACCGACCTGAAAGAAGTTCTTACTATGATCGATGTTTTAATGGTGAATGACAGTGAAGCGCGTGAATTGAGCCAGGAATTTTCTTTGGTAAAGGCAGCAAAAAAGATCATGAATATGGGACCCAAATACCTGATCATAAAAAAAGGAGAACACGGGGCTCTCTTATTTCATGATGACCGTGTGTTCTTTGCACCTGCACTTCCCCTTGAAGAAGTTTTTGACCCAACCGGCGCGGGCGACACTTTTGCGGGCGGGTTCATAGGGCACCTTGCCAAAACAAAAGACATTTCATTCGATAACATGAAAACAGCCATCATCATTGGATCTGCCATGGCAAGTTTTTGTGTTGAAAAATTTGGAACTGAAAGACTTACTGAGATCACCAAAGCTGACATTGACAAAAGACTGGCCCAGTTCAGGGAACTGGTGAATTTTGATATTGAGCTTGTTTAAATAAAGCTTCACTCTTTATCACCAGTTGAGATGCCCACTTCAAATCCTCCGTATATCATTTTTAAATAACCTGCCGGCTCTTCCAGAGCCGGTTTTTCATTGTGCAATGCATTATGCATTGCTTTGTTGATTGTAACAGCTGCCATGCTTAAAGCCTGTTC
>CBIHLW010000169.1:0-6143 GCA_966210755.1 uncultured bacterium | reverse complement strand
TCCATAACGTGAGGCCATTCCTGCAGCCATGATAACTAAAGTCGTTTTCATTCTTTTTTGTTTATTTGATTAAAGATGGCCGGCAATGAACTTTTTTACCATTACCAATGAATCCAAATCGGGCCCGAAAATAATAAATTCACAACTTAACTATCAAGGATGAGTGTTTCAGACCTTCTTCCGGTGCGTGTAGATACGGTAAGCATGAAGGAGATCCCAATGCTTGATGTGCTGCGTCTTGACATCATCCATCCTGTTATATCCGGGAATAAATGGTTCAAACTGAAGGCATATATAGAATCGGCAAAGGAAAATGAGCAGTCTGTCATACTCACTTTTGGCGGTGCCTATTCCAATCATATTGTTGCTACTGCCGCGGCCGCACAGAAAGCAGCCCTGAACAGCATAGGCATTATCCGTGGCGAAAGGCCTTCACAACTTTCTCCTTCATTACAGGATGCTGTGGAATACGGGATGAAATTGTTTTTTATTTCAAGGGAGGAATACCGGCAAAAAATTATTCCCGGCGAAATATTTTCCAGACACGAAAGAAAGGCTATCTGTATTATCAACGAGGGCGGCTATGGACCATTGGGTGTAAAGGGGGCAGCAGATATACTCAGGGAAATAAACAGCACTGGCTACAGCCATATCATTTGCGCTGTAGGAACAGGTACAATGTTAGCCGGGCTTATAACGGGAAAAAGCAGGGATCAATCGGTAACCGGCATCAGTGTTCTGAAAAATAATTTTTCTCTTCAAAATGAGATCAATGAATTATTACCGCAGCATTTAAAAAATCAATTTCAACTGATACACGAATATCATTCAGGTGGCTATGCAAAATATAATCATGAATTAATTGATTTCATGAATGAATGGTTCAGCAAAACGGGCATTCCTTCGGATGTGGTTTATACGGGCAAGTTGTTTTTTGCCATAAATAAAATGATCAGTAAAAACTATTTTCCCGGGGAATCAAGGATCCTGGCCATACATAGCGGAGGTTTGCAGGGAAACCGGTCGTTGCCGAATGGAACGTTAATATTTTAAACTGGCTATTATCTTTGCACGGTTTCTGATAATTTGCCCTTCATAATTATGCACCGTTTTATAGCAATCGTTATATGTTCATTTTTTGTCAGCCTTGCCGCTGAGGCCCAGGATACACTGCCCCGTTTTACTGTAAAAAATGCCGGCAGGAACCGATTCATTATAGGTTGGGTAAATAATTTTCCTTTGGTAAAACAGATTGGTATCCAGCGTTCTCACGACAGCCTCAAAAATTTTAAAACTATTTTGAGTGTTGCTGATCCCAATGCAAAGGAAAATGGTTTCGCAGACACAAAGGCTCCAAATGACCATATGTACTACAGGCTTTTTATTGTACTGGATAAAGGTCAATATTTTTATACCGCGTCACAAAAACCAGATACCACAACTTATTCAAGACAAAGAAATTCACTGATCAGCCGCATTGAAGATTCTATTTCTGCCAACATCAGACCCATTACGCCTAAAAGACCCGATTTTATTCCCTCCTTCTATATTTACACCAATAAAGATGGCTACGTTTACATCAACCTTCCGGATGCCAGCAGGAAAAAATACCAGGTAAAGTTTTTTGAGGAAGATGATAGTTTTCTTTTTGAGATCAAAAACATCCAGGAAACCGGACTTACACTTGATAAATCAAACTTCATTCATTCCGGCTGGTTTAAATTTGAATTGTATAATGATGGGAAGCTGGTAGAGAAGAATAAATTTTATCTGACAAGGGAGTTTTAAATAAAAAAGAATCCTTCGTATTAAGCATCAACAAAATCATTTGTTCAGATAATATCTGCATCAAATACATGACTGAAATGCTTTTTGATTTTAGCTTTTACATCCTCCATATCAACCATCTTTCCTGACTCTTCTTTTATAGAGGTAACTTTCTTATTTTGTATTCCACATGGAATGATATGATTAAAATAACTGAGGTCAGTGTTTACATTCAAAGCAAAACCATGCATGGTAACCCACCGGCTGCACCTCACACCCATGGCGCAGATCTTCCTTTCCTTTCCTTTTATATCAGCATCTATCCACACGCCGGTTTCACCCTCCGACCTTCCGGCATTAATTGAATATTCGGCAAGCGACCGGATGATCACTTCTTCCAAATCCCTTAAATACCTTCCGATGTCCGTATAAAATTTCTCCAGGTCCAGAATAGGATATCCCACTATTTGTTCCGGTCCGTGAAATGTAATATCACCCCCCCTGTTTGTATGAAAAAATTCAATACCCTTGTGCTTTCTCTCCACATCATTGATCAGCACATGGTCTGCCTTACCACTCTTGCCCAAAGTATACACAGGAGGATGTTCCACAAAAAGCAGGTAATGCCTTGTAGGATGTTCGTTGGCCAAATCCGTTAAGGCTGGCAGGCCTGCTGAAGCCTGACCATAACTGAGCGACTTTATTTCAAGATTCTCTTTCAACAATCGCTCCTGTACATCCCATGCAGATTTATAATCCATCAAGCCAAGATCCCTGAATTGCACGCACTGTCTTTGCATTTGGCAAAATTACCGGCTTTCAGCACTTATTTTTGCAGCTTTATGAATATGGATGAATTGAATAGTAAAGAAAGTGAGGATAGTGCTGACAGCAGCGAGGAACTTTACCAGCGTTTTGTATTCAATGTGGATAAAGGCCAGGAACCTTACCGCATTGATAAATTTTTGATGAACAGGCTTGAAGGTGCTACCCGCAATAAACTACAACAGGCTATTAATGCAGGTCTGGTTCTGGTTAATAACCAGAGAATAAAACAGAACTATAAAATAAAACCTTTAGACCAGATCGTTATTTTCTCAGATCTTTCTCCTGAGTCAACTGATGTAGTTCCTGAAAAGATGGATCTGAACATTGTGTTTGAGGATGAGGATATCCTGCTTATCAATAAACCGGCTGGAATGGTGGTTCATCCTGGCAGCGGAAACTTCTCAGGAACCCTGCTCAATGGGGTAGCCTATTATCTTCAACAAAAGAATCCTGATATTACTGAACAGGTTTTGCCCAGGTTTGGTCTGGTACACCGGATAGATAAAAATACAAGCGGCCTTCTTGTATTAGCTAAAACAGATAAGGCCATGCGCCATCTTGCCAAACAATTCTTTGACCATACTGTGAAGCGCCATTACGTTGCACTTGTATGGGGAGATGTGGAACAGGACAAAGGCACCATCAAAGCTCATGTGGGCAGGCATTTAAGGTTTCGCAAACAATATACGGCTTACCCTGAAGGTGATCATGGTAAAGATGCAACCACACATTATGCGGTAATCGAAAGGCTCAATTATGTAACCGTTGTACAATGTGTACTGGAAACGGGACGAACCCACCAGATAAGGGTTCACATGAAATATATCGGTCACCCGCTGTTTAATGATGATATCTACGGAGGCGATAAAATAGTGAAAGGCACTGTCTTCACTAAATACAAACAATTTGTTGATAATTGTTTTATTGTTTGCCCAAGGCAGGCACTTCATGCCAGGACGCTAGGCTTTACACATCCATCAACAGGAGAACAAATGTTTTTTGAAACCGAACTGGCGGATGATATTAAAAAAGTAATAGAAAAATGGAGAGGATATGTAAAAACAATCAAGTCCTGATTACCTCGCAAAATCGTAGAGTATGGCAGTAAAGATTCCGCGTTCTCTTTTTTTGAATGCCACTTTCCAGTTTCCATTATAAACTATCAATCCCGGAACAAGCAGATCCTGGAATCTTGTCATCTTTACTTCCATATGCACGTCAAAATCGTATGCAGGAGTATTATAGCTCAGGTCATAATTCCTGGCTTCAATTTCCATAGTATTTGAATTGAACCAGGTGGTGATATTATCAAAAACGATCCTGTTCCGGGCGCTTCCAATATCTTTTTTCGGAAGGATCTTAAAAACATAACATAACTGACCGTTCATCTCTTCCATATCGATAGAAAAATCATAGTATCTTGATATCGAAGGGTCAAAAATGTCGATCTTGTCGCCAATGAAAGGAATACCGGGAATTTTTTTCCCGGGGTTAAAGAACATCATTTTGAGTTGCTCCTTATGTTTTTCAATCCCTTTACTTTCTTTTACTTTCCGCTCAACACCGGTAACTATATTATTTTCTCCGCATACTTTTCCTTTTGTGAAGAATAATCCGGCATATAATTCTGCAGTATAATAATTGAATTCATCCCCATCATATAAATCTCCAGTGATCTTTTCATCAATCACCTGCATGGAGCGGCAATTACCCTCTCTTATCTGCCTGGTCTTACTTTCCAGGGATGCCTGCACCCTGCCCTTCTTATCCCGCATCTGAATGTGGTTGATAGCAGAATATTCAAGAATACGGAGGTTTCTAAAAGCCTTGTAAAAAGAACTGTCGTTCTTCACTCTTTGAAGAAAACTTACCACGTCAAGGTCCTTGCGAATCACTACTTCGCTTAACACCGTTTCCCTGCCAAGGATCATCATATCTGTGCTGTCTTCCTGGGCAAAGCCAATGCCAGATGAGAAAATAGCAAATAAAGTAAACAGGAACTTCATTTTTTTGGAAAGGACATTTTATAATCAACGCTCACATTGCCTTTTGAAATGTCATCCAGTTTTCTTTTTAAAAGCTTGCGCTTTAACGGAGAAATGTAATCAATGAATAATTTTCCATCAATATGATCATATTCATGAAGAATTATCCTGCCCGTAACACCATTGAATGTTTTACGTTGCTGCCTGAATTGTTCATCCATAAAATCTATGGTCACTTCTTCAGCCCTGTAAATATCCTCCCTGATCTTGGGAATAGATAAACAACCTTCATTATATGGCCAGTCTTCGCCATGCTCTTCCACGATGTGGGCATTTATGAATACCTGTTTAATACCAGGTGCATCAGGATAGCTGTCTTCTTTTTTTTCATCTTCATCCATATTCGCAAAGATCTGCGCACTGTCCATTACAAAAAGACGGATATCCCTGTTTACCTGTGGCGCTGCCAGTCCAACACCATTACTTGCGTACATGGTCTCCCACATATCTTCAATGAGCTTGTCGAGATTGGGATAGTGCTCGTCAATATCCCCAGCCACTTTCCTTAATACTGGATGTCCGTATGCAACTATAGGAAGAATCATATTTTACTGATTACACAAGTTTTGATCACGAATCGCAGGTATCGCTTTACACTCCTGTTTTCCGAACCTGCGAAGTTAAATGAAAGGCCTTAAAAGTTTTGTTGTAAATACTCCTGCAACATAAGAGTGGCTGCAATTTCATCAACCAGGGATTTATCCTGTCTTTGTTTCTTTTTCATCCCCATTTCTATCATAGCCCGGCTAGCCATTTTGGAAGTAAACCGTTCATCCACCTCTTTGATAGGGATGGCCGGAAAGTTTTTTTTGAAACCACCAATAAACTGCCTTACCATGGGTGTGGCATGGGTATCAGTATCATCCAGATTAACAGGCATTCCAATGATCACCATCTCCACTTCTTCCTTTAAAAAATAATCTTTAAGGAAGGGCATGAGCTTTTGTGTATCCACCGTTGTAAGGCCGGTAGCAATGATCTTTAAAGGATCAGTAACTGCAATTCCGGTTCTTTTTTTCCCGTAATCAATTGAAATTATCCTTGGCATATATAAAAGATCAGGATATGAAAAGATCAGTGATCACAAACAATGCAAAAACTACGCTTGCTATGCCATTTGTGGTCATGAATGCAATATTCACTCTTCTGAGATCATCTGGTTTTACAATGGCATGCTGATAAACCAGGCAACCTATGAAAACGAGTACTCCAAACCAGAATAAAGGTCCGGAGTGTGCATATTTACCGGCTGCCACCACCGAGCCGGCACTTAATAAATGCAATACCTCGGAAAACCTCAAAGCCTTCTCTTTTCCCAGCCAGGCAGGAATGGAATAAAGTTGCTGCGACTGGTCGAATTCAACATCCTGTAAAGCATAGATAATATCAAACCCGCTTACCCAGAATAACACTGCCAGTGAAAACAATACAGGTAACAAATGAAAAACACCGGTAACGGCAAGGTAGGCTCCAATTGGTGCCAGCGATAAACCAAGCCCCAGT
>CBIHLW010000168.1:0-6166 GCA_966210755.1 uncultured bacterium | reverse complement strand
ATCGGTAACCTTGCCGTTCACGTCAATAATGACCTTTATAACTTCTGTACCTGACAGCACTTCAGAAGATGGGTTTAATACGATTGTTTTATCCAATATTTTATAAGTAAATCCGGTTGACTGCAAACTTTTTGAAAGTACTTCTTCAATGGAGGCATTATGTACCCGTATGGTGACGTTGCCCAGCTTTTTTATTTCTTCATTATTATAGAGGAAAAGAAAATCCGTTTGCCGTTTGATCTCACGGAATACTTTTTCTATCGGCACATTTTTCAGATCCAGTGTAACCTGAGAATAAGTTTTTGCCTGCACCTGCAGAGCGGCTACAAATAGAAAAAGTGACATTAGTTTCATAATCTTTAGCGGTTTCTCTAACAGGGAACACCTTGGCCCCTGTTCCTTTTTTTGAACATTAAGCATAGATTTGTAGTTGTTTGGGTTTACGTAAAGCAGCCTTGTTTTTTCTTTATGTTGAACCTGAATCTTCGCCGCTCCGGCTGCAATCCGGGGCGGTTTTTTCAGTTTTTAAATGCCTTCTATTCTCCTTCCACTATCATTGTTTTATTGTTGATGGTCAACTTCACACCGCCTGCCAGTTCTATCATACGGATCACTTCGGAAAGATTTACGGATTTTCGGATGGCACCGGTATAGTGCCGTTCGGGAACCTTCCCCGGAAACACAACATCCACATTGTACCAGCGCGCCAATTGCCGCGCAATGCCTGCTATGTGTGCATTATTAAAATCAAAAAGGCCATTCTTCCAGGCAATAACAGATTTCAGATCTGCATCGTTGATCACAGTGATGTCTGAATTCTTCGATCCGTTTGGAATGCTGTTGATTACACTTGCCTGCTGACCCGGTTTTAATAGAACAGCTTTGTCATCCTTTGTAACTTTTACCGACCCTTCTAAAAGTGTTATCACACTGTTGGGCTCATCCTCGTAATTATTAATATTAAAATGGGTTCCTAAAACCTGCACCTGCATGCCAGGTCCATTTACAATAAAAGGCTTTAATTCATTATGGCTAACTTCAAAGTAAGCCTCACCTTTCACTTCCACCATTCTTTCATTTGCAGCAGCAAAAGAGGTTGGATAGGTCATGGAACTTCCGGTGTTCAGCCAAACCTTTGTACCATCTGACAGGCTTAAGTTTACAACAGGGCTACCTTTAGGATTGGTTATGGTATTGTAGGAAACCGGTCCTGGTGTTGCAGGCATATTTTCAAATTCATAGACCCATTCACCATCCGGCAATTTTACCAGTTTAACACCATCATCAATCATTACCAGGCCTTCGGGTGTACTGTCCAGAAAAACTTTTTTACCATTTGACAATGTGATCACTGCAGCCGAGGTTACCGGTGAACTTACATCATGAACCGGCGCTATTTTACTGACAGGTTCAGCCGTTTCACCAGGTGTTTTCAACAGCCAGATCCCACCCAGTACCACTGAAATGATCACTGCTGCAGCTACCCACCGGTTTATAAAAAGCTTTGTAACAACATTTGTTTTCTCAGGCTCCACCGGGGTTTCCATGCAGCTTTTCAATACTTTTTGCCACTCCTCTGCCCTGTATGGTACAAATTCCGGTTCAGCACTCATCAGCTCCTCAATTAATTCTTCCACCCCTGCCCTGTCAAGGGTACTGCTCCTCAACATTGTAAATAACTGTCGCTCTTCATCGGGTGATGATTTTCCATCCATATACTGGAGCAGTAAAAACTCCAATAATTGCTTTTGTTCTGTTGTCATGAATTGATTTACAGGTTGAATGTGCAGCAGAAGGTCCTGCTCCATATGTATGTCAATTGAAACGGAAGGAAGGACTATGCCTTTTAAAAAAATATTTCAAAAATGAAAAAAATGAAAAGCAGGCAAATGGTCCGCCCTTTTTGTTTGTTTATTGACTGCTGAATGAATTTTAAGGAAGTAACGATCTGGTTCTTTACGGTATTGATAGAAATATTCAGCTTATCTGCAATTTGCTGGTGGGAAAGACCTGCTTCACGGCTAAGCCGGTACACTTCCTGCCGGCGCTCCGGCAAATGGTCAATTGCTTCTTTGATGATCTGGTTCAATTCTTTTACGTCTATCAGGTCCTCCGGACTGGCAGCATTTTCCACCGGTGCCATTTTATATAATAGTTGTTTTCTATTCGACTGCTTCTGCAAATAATTAAGAGAAAGATTAGATGCAATACGGTAAATCCATGCTGAAGGATTTTCTATGTCCTTTAGCTGCTCCCTTTTCATCCATAAACGCATAAAAGTTTCCTGGATCAATTCTGCAGATAAAGAATCGTTCCTGGTGATCTTTTTTATGAAAGAAAGCAACTTTGGGGTATAGCGGTGAAAAACCTGTTCAAAGGCCAATTCATCACCTCCTGCTATCTTCCTAAACAGTTCTAATTCATCATTCATGGATTCAGGCACCCGACAAATCTACTTTGAATTTCACTTACACATGATTTGTTTACCTGGCCTGGTGAAGTAAATAAGTTGATCTGGTTTGGTAAAGAAAGGTACCAGGCAGGCAATAGGCTGGCCTGCGCGGAATAAAGGAATGATGGTAATTAAAATGAAAGCCGGAACCACACTAATTTATCTTCCCTTCACCAACCTGGTTTAGCTGTGCAGGAGAATGAGGATCCATTCATTATCTTAGTACTTTATTATATCTTTCATCCGTTTACGCAAAATTTTAATCTAAAGAACAACCTATGTTTATTAAAAAAGCTGCTGCATTGATATTATTGATGATCACCATAATGGTGTCCTGTAAAAAGCCAAAGGAAGATGAAGGAAGTACCAGGGCTGATGTTTATATCCGGAATAATTCAACACACAATATTGAGATCCGTCCGTATAACGGCGGCGATGTTTACCAGGACAGGATCATCCAATTGTCGCCGGGAGGATTAAAAACCATTTCAGGCCTGTTTAAATCAGGTAAGCAGTTGATCGGCAGCGGTGATGTTTCCGACTATTTTGCCACAGCCGATTCAGTTGTAGTTGTTTTTGATGGCAGCTATAGAATTACCCATTATAAAAATACACCTGCATCACCGGCACTGAAGCACTATATTTTTTCTTCTACCAGGAATCTATATAATTACCATAGCTACGAATCAACCATCATGGAAGAAACCGAAACATTCATCCACTACCAGTTCATTTATAAGTTCAATGACCAGGATTATCTGGATGCGAAGAATTGAGGTGGCGATATGAATATTATTATTCATTGATCAATAAAAATCAATTTTCAAACACACTTTCTCAATATACCTGCTGTTAAATAATAACGGCTGATTGAAACAAAACGCTGATTCCGTTTCGTTGGCTCTTATTTTATTCTTATCCTGGCGGCATCCACCTGTCGTGGTATGCTTCCATCTATCCAGATCTTACGTACTTTGCTTTGCCTGTTATTGGATTTTTGGATTTCAGAATGAAAAGAATGACTTCATAACATTAAGAACTTATTTAACTTCTACCTTAGAAGAATGGATTGAGGAGCATCAGGAACTTACGGAATAATGTGGTGAACAATTATGTACACAACGGTTTCAAAGTTGCTGCTATGAATATTTACTGGTGTTTAATAAATTTCAATGCAGGTAGTTTTTTGTTTTTAAACCTGACAAAGTAAAGTCCTCCTGGAAAATCCGAAATATCAATGCTGGTTGTTCCTGATACATTTAAAACTTTTATTAATAATCCGGTCGCACTGTAAATTTCTACCTGTTCCCGTGCAATATTGTTAGCCAACTTAATAGTAATGATTTCTGAAGCGGGATTTGGGAAAATATTCCAATATGGATCCTGACCTGTTTCCGTAATTCCAACAATTACACAATCATAATCAATAAGGAAAGAAGTGGTATCTGAAGGACAGTGGGAAGCGGGATTGGTCACTCTGCATTCATATGTACATGGTGCGCTTATAAACAATGTATCCTCGTTGGTCATTTGCGTCAATAAAGTGCCATTCCTGTACCATAGTATATTTTCCGAACCGGATAAGGAACCGCCGGTATGCAATACAGCAAATGAAACCGTATCACCGGTACAGGGATCAGCTCCGGGCAATATGTCAAAAAAATAACCTGACCATTCAGGAGTTCCGGCAAATACCCGGGACAATTCTGCACAGCCATTGATGGTGGTAAGAACAGAAAAACTACTATTATCATATTGGATATAATCAGCCAGGTATTGATTGTTTTCAGCAACCGGCATTCCATATGAAAACCATCGATAAGAATCCCCAGGCTGGGTCCATAGGGTATCTTTCCTGCATAACCAGGGATGAGATGTATAGACTGTTGGTGTATGATTGCAAAATTGAATTACAGTATCCTTCATGCTGGTATGCAATCCTTCCAGATCACAATTGGTTGAAGTGAATTTAACTGTATAACTGCCATTGGATAAATAGGAATGTACAGGGTTAGGCAGGGATGATGTTGTGAAATCGCCAAAGTCCCAAAGAACTGTTTCTGCAGTACCCTGGGTCAGCGGATTAAAAAATACTTCATTGCTGCCGGCACCTATGTGGTATTGAAAATCAGATAAGGGTGGTTGCTTATAATCCCACAGATCCAAATTGTCGAAAACTATATTTCTCACAGCATCTTTTATGATCGAAGCATTATTTGTACTTAGTCCATAATTAAATGGGATCAGTGAAGGATCTTTTTTAAACAGCATGGCATAAAAACAACAGGCAGCCGCGAACGATCCTGCTGATGTGGGGTGACTTCCATCGGCCTGGTACAATTCAATTCCCGGATGATTTTGCCGCAGCCATTTCCAAACAACAGAGACGGGAGATACTTCCGCATTGATAACCGACGCCAGATGCAGGTAGTTATTCCTGATGGTACTATCCATTCCCACATAGGTACACATCACCGGAAAGGAGGAGCAGTTGAACGCATCTCCATTTTTATATCCCCATGTCATGTATAACATGGTTACCGAACAGTGGTTGAATTGCGTAATAAAATTATTCAATTGAAACCCGCCATCCACGAATTGACTGTTATGCGTAATGGGTTCCTGGCTCTGACCCTGCAGCACTACATATTCCCATTCAACTGCCATAATTTTATTCAGGCTCATATTATCTGTATAATGTTCCATTAATTGGTAACCACCGGGAGTATAGCTGTCAAAAACCAGGGTGTCACCCACTGACAAGGCTATGTCGTATACAATTTGAGGTAAATTATTTACACCGGTATAGCTGTTTCCCAAAAAAAGGACTCTCCGGGTTGTTTGAGCATGCAGGCTGGATGGAGTTATAAGCAGGATTAATGAAAACAAAAGGAGCATCCATTGATCCTTTTTATTGATCATCGATTTTTTTTTCTTCTCCTTTGTTTTTTCCCGGTATAGCATCCCTGCGTTTAACTTTTAAAATGAACAGGTCTAATTTTTAACTGTAATTATTTTCCAGGTTCAGATTCAAAATATAAACTGCTTCATTAGGAAACTTAGGGGCTCTGTGATAAGTCGCTATTGTAAGTTATTCAAAAATTGATGAAAGATCAACACATACATTCAAGTCCGTCAGGCTGGAAGTTTATCAGAAATATAATGAGCGCTTCACAGATTGTCACAGTGTTCTCGAATTTGATCATATTATCCCGTTTTCAAAAGGAGGATCAAATTCAACGAATTACATTCAACTATTATGTCATGATTGCAATAGGAAAAAGTATAACAGGTTGGATGGTTGATAAGGTTTGAAATACCCTAAAGAATATTAAGAATAAAAAGACAAACAGTCGCCATAGTTGACACGCAACTTCACCATCAATACTGGTGTTTGAATAAAGTATTACATTACAGTAACTACCCTTTCAGCTAGTTTTTATTCTATCCCGGCAGTTCCTACCCTTTGCTCTGGTAATGTTTTTGCATAAGATAAAGTATCGCCCATACATTCATCAGTTAGGGGCAATACCTGTAAGATGGCACCAGCGCAATCCAGTTTAAGGTAAAGCACCTGATGCGTACCACCGTTAACCGTTATGGCGGAAAATATGATAGCGAAGTGAACACTGAAAAGACGAGGACTTTACAACAGCCAACTGTATTAAATGTATCTATCGATACCAATAAAGACCAGGGGACTGGCAGCTGAAG
>CBIHLW010000167.1:0-6171 GCA_966210755.1 uncultured bacterium | reverse complement strand
TGAAATATGGTCTCCAATATTGGCCGAAGGTGCAAAGCCGAGTCCGCCAACCAGTCCGGCGCAAAGATCTGAAATGATATCCCCCTGAAGGTTGGTCATTACAACCACATCAAATTGATCAGGCTTTACCACCAGTTGCATGGCCAGATCGTCTACAATTTTATCATCCGCATTCAAATCGGGATATTCTTTGGCCACTTCATAAAAACATTCCAGAAACAGCCCATCGGTAAGCTTCATGATATTAGCCTTATGCCCGCAGGTAATTCTCCTGGCATTTTTTTGCCTGGCCATTTCAAATGCATATTTGATCACCTGCATGCTCCCAGGCCTGGTAATAAACCGGCGGCTCAATGCCACATCGTGTGTCAGCATGTGCTCAATGCCGCCATAAGTGTCCTCGATATTTTCCCTGACAATGGTGATATCAATCGGGATCCCTGCTTTACTGAAAACCGTATCCACTCCATGCAGAGTTTGAAAAGTTCTTTTATTGGCGTAAGTATTCCACGTTTTTCGTGCGGTAACGTTTACACTTTTGACACCTTTTCCTTTAGGGGTTTCCATGGGGCCCTTGAAAAGGATGCCCAATTCCTCAATTTTTTGTTGTGCCTCTGTTGTCATGCCATTTGAAAATCCTTTGTCAAATACCCATTTACCCATATCAACAAATTCATATTCAAGTCCTACTTTGCTGGCATCGAATATATTAAGCACGGCCTGCATGATCTCAGGACCTATACCATCTCCCTTAGCAACTGCTATCTTCATGTTCTTGAGGTTTATGTGCCGCAAAAATAGTTGATGTGGAAACTTTTTCTCTAAATAAATCATTTATAAATTGTGGCAGCAACTTTGATTTATACAGGTTGTACCAAAAACAAATTGTATGGTCAGCATGATATCGGAAGGAGTTAAGGTTAGCGTGGAAACGTTCTATCAGCAGGATTATTCCAATCCAATGCAATCAGAGTTCATGTTTGCATACAGAATTACTATTGAGAATCACAATGCATTTTCGGTAAAACTACATAGCCGTCACTGGTTCATTTTTGATGGGGATGGAAGTTACAGGGAAGTAGAAGGAGAAGGTGTGGTAGGCATGCAGCCTGTAATAAGTGCAGGTGAGGAATATCAATATGTAAGCGGATGTAATCTTCATACTGAGATTGGACGCATGCATGGCACTTATGTAATGGAAAACCTTCACACAAAAGAAACCTTTGAAGTAAGCATCCCTGCCTTTGATATGATCACGCCTTTTAAGTTCAATTAACAACCAGCTAAAGGCTAATGGCTATCAGCTAACGGCTATTTAGGCTTATACTTAGCCTCCTGAAAGATCTTATTAGCCGGAGTGGCCAGTACCTGCTGAATGCTGAATTCAGGATTTTTTTCCGCGTATTTTTTTACGATCTGCCACCCTACCCATTGGCCTATATTACCCGGCGACTGGTCAGGCATATCCATGGTGCGGGGCGATTCCCCCATATAGTTTTGAACTCTTTCAAGATCCATTGTGTAGAGATCGGGGGTGTTTTGTAAGATAGATCCCCAGATATTGCCTTCCTGATCTTCAACCCATTCTGATTGTGCCTTTGTGTAACCGGTGATCAGGCTATCGGGCGCATCAGGAATGAACTTTTCCAGCAGGAACCATTGTTTTCCTTTCTCGATCATAATTTCTAAAAGTTTTCCGCTTTCAGTAGTGTCCGGATAAATATCATCAACAACAGCTTTAAAACATCTTGACACTATATATTCTTTATCAAATCTTCTTGAGATATATTCAGGATACAATTGAGTTATTCCCTGGTCACGATAAGCAGAGAAATTCCTTCCGGCAAACTGATGCAGTCCAATACCCAGGTATTTTGGTGTAAGTACAGTTCCCGGAGCATCGAATGTGCCAATAAAGGTTATGATGCCTGGAATATTATAACGGGGATAATAGTGTTTCACATATTTAAATCCATTCTCAAGGTCATCCTGCAGCCAATCCAGATCATTATATTTTTCCTGAAGAGAATCATTTATAGGGTGGTACCAACTGAAAAATGTTCTTATTATCTGTTCGCCGGAAGGTGTTAGCCCAACTTCACCATTTGCATTAATAATATGATCCTGAGCCATGAGTAAAATGTCATTGGCGAAAAAAGGATAGAACTGTGGATATTTATGATTCAGCCGGGTAAGTCCTGCCTGGATAGTATTGGTATCGATATTGAAAAAATCTTTTTCAAATCTGTCTATTCTTAAATCCAGTTTGATGCCTGAAACATCAGGATTGTTATTATTGTTATTGCAGGAGGCAAAAAATATTACCAGTAAGAGTAAACTTAATAAACGCATAGTCGGTAAACGGCTTTATTCCTGAATTATTACAGAACTTTGTTGGCCACAGAATAATTAACGAAGATGAAGATTTTTTTAGCACAGCAAAATTATCATATCGGGAATTTCGAAAAGAACAGGGAAAAGATCATAAATGGAATTGAAATGGGCAGAAAGGCGGGCGCAGACCTTGTGCTTTTTTCAGAGTTGTGCATTTGTGGGTATCCCCCAAGGGATTTTCTTGAGTTCAACGACTTTATCAGGAAGTGTTATGAAAGTATTGATATCATTAAAGAGCATACTTCCGGCATAGGTGTATTGATAGGAAGCCCTGCACACAATCCCAGGAAGGAAGGAAAGGACCTTTTGAATGCTGCTTTTTTATTGCATGATAAAGAGATCAGGGCCGAAATACATAAAACACTTTTGCCCAATTATGACATATTTGACGAGTACCGTTATTTTGAACCGGCTTCTGAGTGGAAGTGCATAGAATTCAAAGGGAAAAAACTGGCCGTTACCATTTGCGAGGACATCTGGAATCTTGGCGACAATCCGCTTTACCGTATCACACCCATGGAAAAGCTTATTGGTCAAAAGCCCGATGTGATGCTTAATCTTTCTGCTTCACCCTACAATTATGCGGCTGATGTGGTAAGAAGAAGCATAATGGAAGCACATACTTTGAAATATAAGCTGCCCATGTTGTATTGTAATACGGTTGGTGCCCAGACGGAAATTGTATTTGACGGGGGCAGCCTGGTGTACGATGGCAATGGTAATATGGTAAAGGAGATGAAGTATTTTGAAGAAGATTATGAAATAGTTGATCTTGACCTGATAGAAGGAAAGAAAAATTATAATAAAGATGAGGTTTCAGCTTCAGGCAGGGGTACAAGTTCCGAAATGGAAAATCCATCCACCATCCCGGCTACAAAAACGAGAAGTTATTTTTATTCAGCAGCAGAAGTTGGCCGCGATTCGGATATCCTGAAGTACCTGACTGATGAAAAAAATATTGCAGAGATACACAGCGCCCTGGTGCTTGGCATCAGTGATTATTTTTCAAAAATGAATTTTAAGAAGGCTACGCTGGGTGCAAGCGGGGGCATAGACAGTGCCGTGGTGCAGGCTTTAGCGGTTAAAGCCTTAGGTAAGGAAAATGTTCATGTACTGCTCATGCCTTCCCAATATTCCACAGAGCATTCCATAAGTGATGCTGAACTTTTATGTAAAAGGCTGGGAAATCCATACAACATTGTTGCCATCAAAGAAGTGTATGATAGTTATCTGTCTACTCTTAAACCTGTATTCAGGGACCTTCCATTCAGTGTTGCCGAAGAGAATTTACAAAGCCGGACAAGAGGAAATCTTTTAATGGCACTGGCTAACAAGCTGGGATATATACTTCTTAATACTTCAAATAAAAGTGAACTGGCCACAGGATACGGAACATTGTATGGTGATATGGCCGGTGGGCTGGGAGTACTTGGAGATCTGTACAAAATGCAGGTATATGCGCTGGCAGGATATATGAACAGGAAGGAAGAGCTCATTCCGGATCATATAATTTCAAAAGCACCTTCGGCGGAATTGAGGCCGGATCAGAAAGACACAGATAGTTTACCGGATTACCGAATTCTGGACAAGGTACTATATAACTATATCGAATTAGGCAGGGTCCTAAAGAGATCATTGCACAGGGCTACGATGCTGCTCTTGTAACCAGGATTCTGAAGCTTGTCAATTCAAATGAATACAAAAGAAATCAGTTTTGTCCCATTATACGTGTTAGTTCAAAAGCTTTTGGCGTGGGAAGGCGATTGCCGATCGTAGCTAAATACCTGGGGTAAAATTGAAATTGGAAAATGAGAAAAAAGGAAATTCACCCAATATATTCAGCATGTATCACCTGTAATCAGGATTGTAAACTGAGGGGCAGGAAATTTCCATTCAAACCTAATTAGGTTGATCAATAAAAATCAATAGATCCATCTTTTTCATAACTGTTTAAAGTATAAAAAGGTTGGTTGTTCATGATAGCTACTAATGTTTGAAGTCAACTACCATCCAGACCGATTGAGATGAACCAGGCATGGTTGTGTCTTTACGTATGCTTAATTTGGTACTATTCAGTGTGGCAATATCAAATTGTCCTCCGGCACCAAAGAAAGCGCTGCCTGTTACATTGATCTTGGTTTCGTTATTTGAAAAGCTCCAGGTAAAAGGGTTGGTCTGGGAAGACGACGCATTGCATTTAACCGCACCTTCATCAGCCACTCCCGTTCCATCATCATTGAAAGTTGCTTTATTATCGAGCACACAAGCCGGAACAGGAACAAAGCCGGAACTGAAACTGAAGTCTATGGAACCATTTTTATCCTGGTCAATTCCTCCATTATCGTATTGCCATTGTGCACTGGTAAGATGATCGGTATTGGAGGGTTCGGGCGGGTCGTTATTTTCTTTGTCGCAGGAAATAAACAGAAGGCTTAACAGAACTACATATTGGATTTTCATATCATCAGGATTTAATACAACCCTAAATTAGACTAAATGCTTAAAAAATGCATTTATATGGATGAATATTTCAAAATTTGACCTTCATTGAGTAAAATGTGCTGATTTTTGCTTTACGGCAAATTATTTGCTAAAGCACAGTTCGAAAAAATACCTAAACCTATATGGCAAAAACCGCAGACGATATCCGGCAATTGAATGAAAGGATCAGTTATTCAGGACAGTTTATTGATAAATTACGAAATGAGGTTTCTAAAGTTATTGTCGGACAAAGCTATATGCTCGACCGGCTGTTAATTGGATTATTAAGCAACGGGCATGTATTACTGGAGGGTGTTCCCGGACTGGCAAAAACCCTTACCATAAAATCTCTTTCGCAGGCCATACATGCCCACTTCAGCAGGATACAGTTTACACCTGATCTTTTACCTGCCGATGTTATCGGTACTTTAATTTATAACCAGCAACGAAATGAATTTGTGGTTCGCAAAGGACCCATATTTGCCAATTTCATTCTCGCGGATGAAATAAACCGGGCGCCTGCAAAAGTGCAAAGCGCTCTGCTGGAAGCCATGCAGGAAAGACAGGTGACCATTGGAGATACCACCTATAAACTTGAAGAACCTTTTCTTGTGCTGGCCACGCAGAATCCACTTGAACAGGAAGGTACGTATCCGTTACCGGAAGCCCAGGTTGACCGGTTTATCATGAAAGTTGTTGTGGGATATCCAAGCCGTGCCGAAGAACAGCTTATCATCCGGCAGAATGTGCAGGGATTAAAACCAGAATCTGTAAACGCGGTTGTTTCTTCACAGGAAATATTGAACGCCCGGCAGATGGTGAAGGAAATATACATGGATGAAAAAATAGAGCAATATATTTTGGACATTGTATTTGCAACCCGTAACCCTGCAGACTACCAACTTGATCATCTGAAGCCGCTGATATCATATGGATCTTCACCAAGAGGAAGCATCAACCTCGCTCTTGCGTCAAAGTCCCAGGCCTTCCTGAATAAGAGAGGATATGTTATTCCGGAAGATGTAAGAAGTATTTGTAATGATGTATTACGCCATCGTATTGGACTTACCTATGAAGCTGAAGCCGAAAGTGTTGATGTTACAAATGTGATAGACCAGATTTTACAGAAGATCGATTTACCGTAATAATTCAAAATGTAAAATGCAAAACAGGGTCATTGATTTATGATGGAAAGACCTTTTCCGGGGTAGTTATTTGAATTTTACATTTTGCCTTTTGAATTTGCCTTTTAATTTTTCCCAGTGCTGACAACAACCGAAATACTTAAAAAAGTTC
>CBIHLW010000166.1:0-6179 GCA_966210755.1 uncultured bacterium | reverse complement strand
CTTCTGGATTTCTGGGCGAGTTGGTGCGTGCCATGCCGTAAAGACAACCCCAATATTGTAAAAGCCTTTAACCGTTATAAGGACAAAGGATTCACAGTACTGGGCGTTTCATTGGACAGGCCGGGAAAAAAAGAAGCATGGCTTAAGGCAATTCACCAGGATCAGCTAACATGGACGCACGTTAGCGATCTGAAATTCTGGGACAACGAAGTGGCGAAGCAATATGGCATTAAAGCTGTTCCCGCAAATCTGCTCATTGGTCCGGACGGAAAGATTTTAGCTAAAAACCTGCATGGTGGGGATTTAGAAAAGGCATTGAATGATTTCATCAAATAACAAGATTGGTTCAGCTTATGATTTCCCTAACCAATTTGTGGATTTTATATATGCATTTCAACCGCTTCTCGTCAGTTTTTATTTATGTTAACAAATATTTTTCCTTTATCAGATAGTACTTCCGGGTCTTTAAGGCGTCTTTATATAAACAAATCAGGATGAGAAGACTTGCCCTTATTGCCGCTGTTGTTTTATTTTCAGCCAGCTGCTTTGCCCAGATCAAAGACCCCGTAAAATGGAGCTTCTCCGCAAAAAAGATAGATGCAACAACCTTTGAGGTTCATATGACAGCTTCTATTGAGGATGGCTGGCATATTTATTCCCAGACCACGCCCGACGGTGGTCCTATTCCTACCACCATCGAGTACACCAAAAATCCACTGCTGACCATTCAGGGCGTTACAAAAGAAGTGGGTAAGCTGGAACAAAAACACGAACCGCTGTTTGGTGTGGATGTAAAACAATTTTCCGATAAAGTGGTTTTTGTACAGGTGATCAAACTAAAAGGCAAGGTAAAAACCACACTCAATGGATTTGTAGAGTTTATGAGCTGTAATGACCATGAATGCCTGCCTCCATCCAAAGAAAAATTTACAATAGCCATCAACTAACTGCTGCAACATGATGAAGCTTTATTCTGCCTGCCTTCTGGTATGCCTGCATTTGCTTGCCCTTACTTCAGGGGCCAGCGATTCTACTTCTGGTCCGGTAAAATGGACATTTGATCAACAAAGGATCAGCGAAACTGAAGTATTGCTTTCCATCAGGGCCAGTATTGATCCGGGCATAAAACTATATGCCCTGCAGAAAAACGGATCAGACGCCCTGTATTCTACTATTGCTTTTGATACCACTGCGGCTAAATATATAAATGGAGCGGCTATTGAAAAGGGAACGACACGTTCTGAAAAAGATCCTGCAGTGGAAGCCGTGGTCAGCTTTTTTACCGATACGGTATTGTGGCAGCAGAAAGTACTGGCCACACAAGCCGACAGCCTGGTGATTAAAGGTGCTGTCAATTATTTTTATAAGGAGGGAGACGCGTATTTACCGGGGGAGGAAACGTTCAAATTTTCGATCAGGCCCGAGCCCCTGGGTTTATCTGAGTCAAAAGCAAACAATGACGCCGGCCGTTCTCTGGGCTGGATTTTTCTGCTTGCATTCGGAGCCGGTCTGCTGGCAATTTTTACCCCTTGTATATTTTCAATGATCCCCGTTACTGTCAGCTTTTTCACCAAGCGTAGCGCCACCAGGCAGGAGGGCATCAGGAATGCCCTGTATTATGCAGGTTCAATTGTTGCAATTTATACTTTACTTGGCGCATTTATAACCATTGTGTATGGCCCCGCAGCATTGAACAATATTGCCACAAACTGGATCGTCAATCTTATATTCTTTGCTTTATTTCTGGTATTCGGTATTTCTTTTTTGGGCGCCTTTGAAATTGCACTTCCTTCTTCCTGGTCTACAAAAGCGGACAGCAAAGCGAACACGAAAAGCTTTATGGGAATATTTTTCATGGCGCTTACACTGGTGATCGTCTCCTTTTCCTGTACAGTGCCAATTATCGGTATTGTGGTTGTAGATATTTCAAAAGGTAATTACTGGGGTCCTTTAATGGGCATGCTTGGATTTTCTGCAGGTATAGCTTTGCCATTTGCCTTGTTTGCATTTTTTCCTTCAAGGCTCAATATACTTGGAAAAGCAGGCGGCTGGCTCAATGCGGTGAAGGTTACATTGGGCTTCCTGGAACTGGCACTGGCACTGAAGTTCCTTTCCAATGCTGATCTCGCGAAGGGCTGGCGCATTCTGGACCGTGAGATCTTTATCGCTGCCTGGATCGTGATCTTTGTTCTGCTCGGCATTTACCTGCTGGGTAAAATCAAATTCCACCACGACGACGAACTGCCAAAGAATGATTTTGGATTACCATACCTCAGTGTTTCTAGGTTATTGCTGGCCATGACCTCACTGATATTTGCAGTGTACATGATACCAGGCTTATGGGGGGCACCACTTAAAGGCATCTCCGCTTTTGTACCGCCGATGGGTACACAGGATTTTAATGCATCGGCAGCAGCGCCATCTTTATCAAATTCAATGTATGGAGCAAATAATGCCGTAGAACAGGGTCCGCCGCATCCAACCAAATACTATGAGAAAATGAAGATGTACGAACCTGAAGTAGTGACCAAATATGGCATGATCACTTACTACGATTACAATGAAGCACTTGAAGTAGCCAGAAAATTAAAAAAACCATTGATGCTTGACTTCACCGGAATCAATTGTGTGAACTGCCGCAAAATGGAAGGGCAGGTGTGGAGCGATCCGCAGGTGATGCAGCGGCTGAAAGAAGATTTCGTCATTGCATCTCTTTATGTGGATGTACACCATACCGATATACCGGAGCAGGAACAATATTTTTCCGAAGCACTGGATAAGAAGGTTGAAACCCTGGGCGACAGGAACGCGGACTTCCAGGTAACAACTTTCGGTGCCAATACGCAACCCTATTATTTCTTCCTGGATGCCAATGAAAAAAGACTGGCTGAGGAAGGTTATGGCTACGATCCGTCCATACCAAAATTCATTGAATTGCTGGATAATGTAAAAGCGGAATATCAAAAGAGATTAAAATAATGCCGGTAGCCGGTCATTATTAAGGATAGTTTTTTTCTCAGTGAGTTATTAGCCCGCGGAACTGTTTCAACTCTTCCGCCCTGTTAATAACCGGATACTGACGGCGGTGTGTAACATTTTTTTTGTAAAACAATGAAACAAAAAATTTATACACTGAAAAACAAATAGGAGAACAATATTCAAACAAACAAATAACCACTCATGCGCATTGTAAGTACGTTTTTATTTCTTGTCATTTTTTCAATTTCCACCCTTGCACAAAAAGGATTTGAGTGGAAGCAGTCCGACGCTAATGGATACAGCTACAAGTATGTTACCGGTGATCCTATGGGCACCCGTTTTTATACGTTGAAGAACGGACTGTCCGTGATCCTGTCAAAAAACACAAAAGAGCCAAGGATCGCATTCCGTTTGGCTGTACGTGCCGGTAGTAATCATGATCCGAAAGACCACACAGGTCTTGCGCACTACCTGGAGCATTTACTTTTCAAAGGCACTGATAAATATGGTTCGCTCGACTGGGCAAAGGAAAAGCCATTGCTCGATAAGATCGAGAATTTATATGAGCAGTACAATTCAACAAAAGATGAAGCCAAGCGTACAGAGATCTATAAGGAAATTGACCGTGTTTCCGGAGAAGCCGCCAGATTCGCCATAGCCGGTGAATATGATAAGCTCATGAAGTCTATCGGTTCGCAGCGTACCAATGCGCACACTTTTGTAGAGGAAACAGTTTACGAGGAAGATATTCCTTCCAATGCCATAGATAAATTCCTGACCATCCAGGCAGAGCGTTTCCGTAATCCCATCATGCGCATATTTCACACAGAGCTTGAAGCCGTGTACGAGGAAAAGAACAGGGGCCTGGATAATGATGGAAGTAAAATGCAGGAAGCCATGTTCACTACCTTGTTTCCAACACATAATTATGGACTTCAGTCTACCATTGGAACCATTGAACATTTAAAGAATCCTTCCATCAAAGCCATCAAAGCATTCTATGATACATATTATGTTCCCAATAATATGGCCATCATCATGGCTGGTGATTTTGATCCGGACGTACTCATAAAAAAGATTGACCGGCATTTCAGCTACATGAAACCAAAACCTGTATCTGAATATAAGGGACCAAAACAAAGTCCCATTGCCGGACCTGTTATCAGGGAAGTATACGGACCAACTGCTGAAAGTATCCGGATATTGTACCGTTCCGCACCCGCAGGAACAAGAGAGGCCATGCTGGCCGACCTTACCCGTTCTATTCTGTTCAATGGCAAAGCAGGATTGCTTGATCTCAATATCAATAAGCAACAGAAATTATTGAATGCAGGAGCTGCTCTGTGGCAGTTCAAAGATCATGGTATTTTCTTTTTGCTGGCGAGCCCCAGGCAGGATCAGTCCCTTGATGATGCTAGAGCATTATTAGCCTCACAACTGAATGATCTGAAAAGCGGCAATTTCGAGGAGTCACTCATTTCCTCCATTGTTGCGAATTATAAATTAAGCCAGTTGCAATCACTGGAAAATAATGGTTCCCGTGTCAATGATCTTACAGACCAGTTCATTAAGAACAGGGGAACTGGCTGGAATCAGGAACTGGCCCTTATTGACGAAATGGGTAAGGTATCAAAGAAAGAACTGGTTGATTTTGCCAACAGGTTTTTTACCGGTGAGAATTACGTGGTGCTTTATAAAAGAAAAGGAGAAGATAAATCTATTGTGAAAGTAGAAAAGCCCTCTATTACACCGGTGGAGACCAATGCAGGCAAAACATCTCCATTTGTTACTTCCATACTGGAAACGGAACTGCCTTCAATTAGTCCGGTTTGGATCGACTACAACAAAGACCTGGAAAAAGCCAAGGTGGGAAATGCTGAAGTATTGTACGTGCACAATAAGGAGAATGGTTTGTTCCGTTTGTCCTACCGCTTCGATATGGGAAGCTGGAACAATAAGCTGCTTCCTTATGCCGCACAGTATTTGCAATATTTGGGTACTGATAAATATTCTTCGGAAGAGATCAGTAAACAATTTTACCATCTCGCCAGCAATTTCAGTGTACGCACCGGCGACGATCAGACTACGGTAACCATTTCAGGACTGGCAGAGAACTTTGACAAAGCCGTCAGCCTTTTTGAAGACCTCATTAGAAATTGTAATCCCGATCAAATTTCACTGGATGCTTTAAAGGCCAACATGTTAAAGTCAAGGGCTAATTATAAACTTAATAAAAATGCCATTTCTTCCGGCCTGCAGTCATATGCCATGTATGGATCCAAAAATCCATTCAATTATACAATGACGGATGCTGAGTTGCAGGCATTGAAACCGGAAGACCTGACCAGGCTTTTGCATACGCTGTTCAATTATCAGCATAAGATCGGTTACTATGGTCCACATTCTGTTGCTACATTAACAAATAAGCTTCAGTCTTACCATCCTTTGCCCTCATCATGGGTATCAGCACCGGAAGCCGTAAAATTTGAAAGGCTGCAGCAAACCAGTAACAAAGTATTGTTTGCCGATTATGATGCCGTGCAGGCAGAAATTTACTGGGTAAAGAATCTTTCAGCTTATGATCCCAAAAGCGAAGCTGTGGTGAATCTGTTCAACAGCTATTTTGGTGGAGGAATGGGTTCAGTTGTTTTTTCAACCATTCGCGAATCGAAGGCCCTGGCTTATTCTACGTATGCAGTTGTGGTAACACCTGATAAAAAAGATGACCGCTTTTCAATTGTAGCCTATGTAGGAAGCCAGTCGGACAAAATGAACGAAGCAGTTAAGAGTATGAATGAATTGTTGAATGAACTTCCTAAAACGGAACAAAGTTTTGCCAATGCCAGGTCGAGCCTGATCAAGAATATTGAAACGGACCGCATTATCCAGGATGGAATTATCAACAGTTATCTGAATGCGCAACGTAAAGGCCTCGATCGCGATATACGAAAAGATAATTACGCCAGGTACAGTTCACTTACCATAAATGATATTTATAATTACCATCAGAACACCCTGTCAAAACAACCTTATACCTATTGTGTTGTTGCATCTAACAAGAGGATCAGCATGGACGACCTGAAGAAATTTGGAGAGTTGAATGTTCTGACCCTTGAGCAGATTTTTGGATATTGATCAATCCTGGGCTCCTCAATCTGTTTAAAATGGTTTGAGAATACATCATTGGACCTTTCATAGAC
>CBIHLW010000165.1:0-6184 GCA_966210755.1 uncultured bacterium | reverse complement strand
TACGATGTATAAGCGCGGCCGTTAGACTGAGACCGGAGGCTAAGTTTTTGCCCGTCTCCCTGAGGCAGCGGATCCCAGGATTCTCTTTTGAATATATTGCGTATTGAAAAATTATTAAAGGTAACACCCAGGGTGCCGGTCAATCCAACACCACCACCCCAGCCCGCCGAAAGTTCTAACTGGTCGGATGACTTTTCTTCAAGTTGCCAGGTTACATCTACGGTTCCATCGCTCTGATCTGGTACAATGGCAGGATTAATGGTTTCCTGGTTGAAATAATTCAATGCTGCAAGTTCTCTTGTTGAACGGATGATGTCAGCACGGCTGAACAGCTCTCCGGGTAATGTTCTCAGTTCGCGGCGGATCACATGGTCCTTTGTTTTTTCATTACCTGAAATACTGATGGTACGATAACGGGCCTGTACACCTTCAATGATCCTGATCTCGTAATCGATGGTATCATTATATACAGAGGTTTCAACCGGCTCTGCGCGGAAGTACAGATAGCCATCGTCCTGGTAAAGGCTTCCGATGTCACCACCTTCCATGCTGAGCTGTTTACCAACACGGCTGTTAAGTACCTCTATATTATAGACATCGCCTTTCTGTATGCCCAGAATTACAGATAACAGGGAATCGGAATATTTTGTATTTCCTTTCCATGTTATGTCACCGAAATAGTATTTGTTTCCTTCGCTGATCAGCAGGTCAACCTGCAGGTTGCCTTCTTTATTATAATATTGCGTGTCGGCAATGATCTGTGCATCGCGGTAACCTAAAGAATTATAATACTGTAAAAGTTTCTGTTTATCATCCTCATATTTCTTTTCATCGAATTTGGCACCGCTGAATAATTTGAAACGCAGGTATGGATCAAGAAAGGCTTTTGTTTTAGTGGGAGAAAGAAAACCCCAGTCTTTAATATATTCTCCAAAGCTCTGTTTATAATTCTCACCATAGGGACTGGTTGTTTCTTCCGGATTAAGCGTGGCCTTGCTCATTTCCTTTGTATCCTTCAATTGCTTTTTGAGCTTCTGGTCACTTACTTCTTCATTGCCATAAAAGTTCACATCAGCAATGCGCACCTTATTTCCTTTGTCAATATAGAAACTCAGTGAATTGGCATTTACAAAAGTGGGATCCTTCTTTTCTTCAATGCGGACGGTTACATTCAGATAACCCTTATCCTTATAATATTTTTCTATGGCCTCTCTTGCATTCTTTTTTACAGTTTCTGTAATGATGGTTGAAGCAACAAGGTTTACTTTTTGCTGCAACTCATCCCTTTCTGTTTTTTTCGGACCAATGAATTCAAATTTTCCAAGCTTTGGTCTTTCCTGAACATTTAATTCAAGGTCGATAAAATCATCCTGAACAGCTGTGATAAAGATCTGCACATTACCAAAAAACCGCTGGCGCCATAAATTAGTGATGGCTTTGGAAAATACATCAGAACCTGGGATCAGTACTTTATCCCCACTTTGCAATCCGGATACGGAAAGCACAATGGCTGTATCAAGAGAAGTGATACCTGTAACCCTGATATTTCTTATTGTATATTCTTTTGGAACTCTTGCGTTTTGAATGGCCAGCAATTCAGGATCTACCGACGTAACAAGGGTGTCCTGTGCGTAGGTCAATGAAGCAAATGCAGATAAAACCGAAACAAGAACCAGGGATAAATATCGTTGCATAAGAATAGTTCAGTCAGTAAAGCAATGAAAATCGCAGTTTGGGAGGCAAATTAAATGGAAATTTCAATCAGAATTGTTAAAGAAAGCAGGCTATGAGCTACCGGCTTCAGGCCATTAGCCCTTAACTAAGGACTATGTGTTTCCACCTGCTCACTTGTCTTTCCAAATCTTCTTTCCCTGTTCTGGTAATCTATGAGGGCCTCATAAAGATTTTGTTTACGGAAATCCGGCCAGCGGACATTAGTAAAATACAGTTCGGCATACGCCAGCTGATAAAGGAGAAAATTGCTGATGCGGTATTCACCACTTGTACGAATCATAAGCTCAGGGTCGGGAAAGGCGCTGGTGCAGAGATATTGCTGAAGTATGTCCTGATCAATTTGTTCAACACTTAATTTCCCCTGTTTTACTTCCCAGGCAATATTTTTCACTGCATTCAGGAGTTCCCATCTTCCACTGTAACTCAGGGCCATTACGAGATTAAGCCCTGTATTATCCTTAGTAAACTCCAGGGCTTCGCCCAATTCTTTTCTGGCATATTCAGGTAACATGGAGAGGTCGCCAATTACATGGAGCCTGATATTGTTTTTATCCAGACTTTCCACTTCATTCCTAATAGTGGTTACCAGCAATTCCATCAAACCCACCACTTCATATTGAGGGCGGTCCCAGTTCTCGGTGGAGAAAGCATAAAGTGTCAGGTATTCAATTCCCAGTTCGGCACATCCTTCAACTATATTGCGAACACTTTCTACGCCATGGTAATGACCAAATAGCCGGTCCTGGCCCTGTTCCCTCGCCCATCTTCCATTGCCATCCATAATAATGGCTATGTGGCGGGGTAAGCGCTCTTTATCAATTTGCGGAAGGAGGTCTGACATGGTGCAAATGTAATGAAGGTGGGGGCTTGTTAACAAGTTGACCAGTTAACTTGTTAACCTATCAACTAAACAACTCAATTAGCAGTAGGACATTTATAGGACTGTAAATTAAAACTCACAAAGAACATGGCTGTCACGAACTGGTCTTTATTCTGACTGTTTCCTCTTTGCCTTCCTTTGATCCCGATTGGAGGGCCGGTTTCATATGAACGGTCGGACAATAAAAACGCCGGGCTTGGACTACCATCCGGATTGGGAGGAAAAACAGATGGATCCACATAGGTTCTGCTTACATCATCCAGGTAATCTGTATTGGTAAAGCGGTGAACAATTTCAAATCCTACATTGATCCTTTCATTGATTGCATATTTGACACCTACGCCAAAAGGAATAGCAAACGACATGGATCCATAAGGCTGGCGGTCGCGGTTAGTGGTATCAATTCCCTGTCCTTCTGTATTCAATTGGCGGAGAAAATATTTCTGGCCGTCCAGGAAGGCATAGGGGTCGTAATTAAATACACTGGCCCCGAGGGTAACATAGGGCGTCCAGTTAAAATCAGGTTCGCCTGGCATGAACCGGTAAAAATTAAAGTCGCCCTGTAATGCCAGTTCCCAAACCTTTGAATTAAAACTTAAATTCCTGCGCCGCATAAACTCATTATGGCCATTGTACACATCTGAATATCCCAGCTGGGCAAATGTGCCTGAAATGCGGAGGGCGATATAGTTACCAAAATTCTTTCTGAAAAAAATATTCGCGGCCATCTTTGGACGGTTCAGTTTTGCCCGGGTATTAAGATCACCAAAATAATGACCCGCTCCCAGTCCAAATCCAAATTCCCCTTCCTGCACAATTGAGTTTTGTGAAAAAACCGCCAGTGGAAAGGTTAAGATCAAAGCTGCCAGAAATTTTCTCATAATCGCAAAATAAAGTTAAGCACTGATTTGTTAACGCAAATTAGGATTGTTTGGTATGAAAGGCAAGAAAAACAGTTTTCAGTTCAGAGTTCAAAGTTCTAAGTTCATAGTCACTGAATGCCATTCAAAATTTAAATTCAGTTATAATGGATTTGTATAGGGAAAATAGCCTGTAAACCACCCGGCTTTGAACATTGAACTATGACCTTCCCTAGTTCCTCTTATCCAGCCCCCAACTCAATTTATTCCTTAAGGTTTGAAGGAAATTATTTTCATTCAAACGTACGAGGTTGATCATAAAATTTTCCTTTCGAACGGCCAATAATACATTCTTATCCACTATTTCCCTGCGTGAGTCAAGTGCACATATAATATCGTCCGAGCGGCTTTCCACTTCAAATGAGATAATGGTGTTATCCGGAATTACAATAGGACGTACGTTCAGATTATGAGGTGCAATGGGTGTAAGTATCAGGCTACAGGCATCAGGGAAAACCACGGGCCCCCCGCAACTCAGTGAATATCCCGATGAACCCGTAGGTGTGGCCAGTATCAATCCATCAGCCCAATAGGTATTCAGTAATTCGCCATTCAGGTAGGTATGTATCTTGATCATAGGCGCCGTATCTCTTTTATGAATTGCAAATTCATTCAGGGCATAAGGCATATCATTGAAAAGGGGAATATTGGAATCGAGATGCACCAATGTTCTGCGGTCAATGATGTAGGAACGGCGGGCCAGTGCTTTTATGGCTTCACTCATTTCATCGCGGCCGATGCTTGCAAGAAAACCGAGCCGCCAGAAATTGATCCCAACCACCGGAATATTTTTATCACGCACAATTATAACGGTATCAATGAGGGTACCATAACCACCCAGACTAATCACAAAATCTATGTCGGAAGTAAGTTCATCGTGACCTGAGAATGTTTCTATATCCGGTGGAAGAGACAGGCGGGAACTGAACTGTTCCAGGAATGGTTCAAAAATAACCGGCACGATCTGCTCTTTGCCCAGTTCATCAAAAAAAAGCTGTACGTCCTTTTGCTGTGTCGATTCCAACACCCTGCTATAGATGGCGACCTTCATTGATTTGAAAAGTTGACGAGTTGACAAGTTTACAAGTTGACGAGGGACAGACAGGTTTCTCCTTTTCAACTTGTCAATTCGTCAACTTGTCAACTACCCTTCAGAAATAATTGCGTTTGTGTAAATATAACCCGTTTTCACCTAAGCGGTTAAAGCTCCAGTCAAGTTTGATCACAAAGTCGGTGAACACAATGATATCAATTCCTATTCCTCCAGAATAAAGCAACCTGTTATTAAATTGATTTGTACCCGGATCCATGGAATGCACATATCCTGCATTTACAAAGGTCTTTACATATATTTTTAATGGAATATAATTATTCAGCCGGCTGATCCTGCCGGAGGTAAAATTGATCCGGGTATTAACCAGCTGCCTTGTGAATGTGGCCTTTGAATACCCGCCTGCCATACCGTCAATTACATAATATTCATATCCCTGGAGAAATTGTCCATCATGCCCTATAAAATGATTGGTGATATAGGGTTGTTTGAAGGGAAGCTTCAACATGCCTACGGCACTGGCATTAAAAAAATATTTTTTCCCGACAGGCCAGGTTTTGGAACCTTTTGCGGTTAGTTGCCACAAATGTACCGGATCATTGAACCCTTTTCTCTTCAATACAATTTCGGAAATAAAACCGCGTGTTGGATAAGGGATGAAATCAACATCAAAATAACTCATGCGGTAAAAAATTTCAGGATACCTGATAGCTGCTGCCGATGAAAAATCAGGATTTAATTTATGAACCGTATCCGCTATGTTCTCATAATTGTATCCAAATCCAAAACTATGTCGGGTTTTAATGGCAGGACGGTAAGTGATCTCCCCAAACCAGTTCAAATAACTGCGCAGATAGCGGTTATTGTCCTTCAGCGGAACCGCCTTATTCTGTTGCGTTACATAATTTACCTCACGGTTCTTTCCCAGTGCAATGCCGGCATTCACTGACCATTTCAGTTCATTGTCCAGGTAAAGCCCATAATACTGCACTGCCAGTTGCCGGGTAAAGCCATTCATAATATTCAGTTTCAGCTTATCGTTACGGCCGGTAAAATTATTATGAGTCAGTTTCAATCCATAATTAATGCGGTTCATATCCCGGTCGCCGTCCTTCCACCACTCCTGAAAAGACTGATCTGCTGTTCTGATAAATGGTTTGGGCCAGATATACCATTTTTCCTCCACTTCAACATTTATGTAAACGTCGTTAGCACTGATTGTTTTCAATGAAACAATGACCTCCCGGAAGAGCCCTGTATTCATTAACTGTTTTCTTGCTTTTTGAAATTTGTTTGAAATGTCTGTGATATCGTATGATTCATTAACCCCGAATGGTAACTCACGTAAAATAATATCGGGATGGGTTCTTTTGTTACCCGATATAAAAATGTTGCGTACTATATACAAATTTTCCCTTGAAAACTCCCCGGATCCCAGGGCACGGGTGGTAAGAATTACAGAATCGGTTACCGGCGCGAGGGGTTGGGCTGCAGTTGTATAATTATATACAACTAATAAAAAACAAGCAATTGCCTTTTTAATTTTAATCCCCATCCGCAACCAATTTCTGTTATTTAAAAGAAAAAAAGATACCTGAT
>CBIHLW010000164.1:0-6190 GCA_966210755.1 uncultured bacterium | reverse complement strand
GTCTTAAATAATTTCATGATAAAATATATTCAACTATGAAAGTATAAAAACTGTTTTGACAATTTTATCTGATTTGAATTGTAATTGGAGTTCTTCTGCTTTCATTGCCCATTCTGTTAACTGCCGTAACTGCAACATGGCTTAATGGGATCCTGGTATTATTCCTGCCTGCAATACTATCTGCCAGGATCAAAGATCTTTCATGTCTGTCCAGTATCTTATACATTTTGTTATTGCCATATTCATAATAAACCACCCACCTAAAAACATCATTTGCGTTTTTATGGCTCCAGTTAAACCTGGTAGTACTATCAGTTTCTTTTTGTGGATTGACATGAGTGGGAGCATCAGGAACCGTTTTGTCCAGCCATGGGCTGGCAGGAACGATCGCACCATTTCTGTATGGTCCGTTGATCAACGCTTTTTGCATTTGCTGATTTCGGTATACCTGCCCAATACTCCAATGAATGACACCCTTACTTTCAGGAGTTATGCCCCGTGAGATCATGATCTGGTTCATGATCTCTGTAACATTTCGCTGACTGGTATCTCCTCCTACATTGATTCCAGGCCAAAGGTGCCGGTCCATAATGTTTTCATCCCTCCACCAGCCAAGTAATAATGGAAAACTTGTGTTGGGTCTTGCAATTGGCCAGTATAGTTGCGGTGAGAAATAATCTATCCAGCCCTTATTCAACCAGAGTTTCGCATCAGCATACAACACTTCATACTGGTCGAAACAACAGATGCCATCCGGATAGCCCGGACGCCACATGCCAAACGGGCTCAATCCAAATTTTACATGCTTCTTTTCTTTCTTGATCTCCTGGTACAGATTCGAAATAAAATCATTCACTGCATCGCGCCTCCAATCGCCTCTTGACAACTTACCTCCTTGGGCCTGGTAAGCAGCATAGCTGGCGCTATCAGGAAAATCATCACCTTTATTGTATTCACGGTAGGGATAGAAATAATCATCAAAATGAACACCATCAATATCGTATCGCTTTACTATATCCATTACCACTGCAGTAGAATGTTTTTTGGTTTCCTCAAGTGAGGGATCAAACCACCAGTAACCATCCTTCAGGTAAACCATCAATTCCGGTTTTCTTTTTACTATTGAACTGTCTGTAACCGGTCCTCCAACTTTATGATGGGAACGGTAAGGATTCAACCATACATGCATTTCCAGTCCCCGGTCGTGCGCGGCTTCAGTCCAGAATTCAAGGGGATCATAATATGGATCAGGTGCCTTTCCCTGTGTGCCTGTCAGATAATAGCTCCATGGTTCCAGGTTGCTATCATATAGCGCATCAGCCTGAGGCCGCACCTGAAATACAACTGCATTGAAATTGTGGTTCTTTAAAAAATCCAGCAGGGCAATGGCTTCCATCTTTTGGCTGTCAACCGGCAATCCAGGTCTGCTGGGCCAGTTTATATTGGCAACAGTTGCCACCCAGGCAGCGCGGAATTCACGCTGAGCCGCATCTGACGGAGGTTTTGTTGTGTGTGTTTTTGTAGCCTTGCATGAAAAAAACAGGATTGCAATTATGAATGAAAAAAATTGAAGATGATTCCTGATCATGGTTTGTATTTGTAAGTAACAAACATAGGAAAGTTGGAGGGATCAGGGGTTACGATAAAGTGTTGGAATTTAAAAAAACCGGAAGTTCAAAAAGGTTGTGCAGGGCTGGTGAACAAATTCAAAATAGGATGAATTCGCTGCTTTCTGATGATCGGTGGTAGCAAAAGTGGCGATATGGAAAAAAAGCACTCCGGCCTGGAAGGCCGGAGCTTGTTAAGGCAATGTGTTTAAATCATCCCTGCACCAACCAATCAGTACAGTAGATCAGGCCTGTCTACAACCACGCCTACACCATTCAGGAGGGATTCTTTACAGCTTCTCATCCCTTTTTCTATCCGCCTCATCCTTTGATTCATTCGTTTCGAAAGCGTGTCCTGTTTCGCGCATCGTAGAAGATACAGGCCCTTTCATGTGTTCCTGAGGATCTGTGGTGTTTAAGGTTTCATTATCGGGCTTTGGTTTTTGACCTGCTGTATTTTGCTCCTTGTTGTTATTGTCTCTGTGATTCATGACTTAAGTTTATAAACTATAATCAAATTACCGGCCACGTATGAGGTTTTAAAGTGCCATTAATAGGGAAGATAAAAAACACCTGACCGCTGGCCTGCTGCACGTGGGTAAATACGCAGGTATACTTCTCCGGCAAAGGGGTTGTCGCCATATAACGTACTGAGTCTTTTATCAGGATGATACATACTGAATTGTGAACCCAGTGCAATTTTTGTGGAACCTGTTACCATCACATCATATGAAATGCCAGCTGTTAAAGCATGTACCGGGAATAACGCATCATGTCCAAATACGGATTCATCAAGATCCAGTTCCTCAATGGATTTCTGAACCCATTCATAACGGCCATAAACGGCTGTTCTTTTAATGTTATAGGAACCTTCTAACAATATTGCGTGTTCCCCATGATGGTTTTTTGTTTTATTCATTCCCCATAAAGCAGTGAAATTCGTGAACTGCTCGCCAAACCCTCTTGTGCTATAACTCACAGATGCCGTAGTTCTGTTAACATCTTCGCCAGGATGCAGAACTTCCGGCTCTTTAATAAACCCATGGGATGCCTGCAAGGCCCATTTTATAGTTGGATTGAACGACAGCCTGCCGCTCCAGCTGTCAAATTTCGGCTTGTCAAAATTGTACCGGTTTTCTCCGGGTTCCCGACCTGTAAAAGAAGAGGCTTCCATTTTAAATTTCCCATGTCTGAAGCCGAGTGTTGCAACGCCAAAAGTAATATGCGTTGCATCTACCCAATGGTGCGATAAAGGTGCATCGGGATTGAAAAATCCTGAGGGCCTGTGAACAAATGCAGCAGGACCTAAAGCGGGTTCGCCCGGATAGCCCAGGTATAGGAACAGATCGGCGTTGGATGAAATTTCATGCGCATAACTTATTGAGAGCTCTGAAATGAGATCATGCGGATGCTGTCTGTCAATCAGCGGCTGCCCCTTATATGTTTCACCGGTTTGAAAAAGCAATGGATATCCATCTTCACCAACCGTAACTGGATCGAGCGATAACATGGTATTAAAATGAAACAATCCTTTCCTGCCAACATTCCTTTGTCCCATCAACATCACCATATTTGGTGCATCAAACTTGCTGTCGCCCCTGCTTCCCTCATCAAAAAGATCCTGTTTATTAAACCTCAGATAAAGGTTACCGTGCACCATATACATCCAATTCTTTGAATGAAACATATAACCATACATGGGGGAATTATCGGGCAACCAGGAAGTACCCGAACCATTCCTTGTCATGGGAAGGTTTTTTGAGAATGCATGCGACATATTCATACTGCCATGAGGAGAAGCATGATCACTATGATCATCATGCAAATTTTCTTTATGATCATGACTGGTATGCTCAGGAACTGTATCCATTATTACCGGCAATGTATCTTTCGTTTTATGATCATGTTTATGATCGTGCTGTGCGGCAACCTGCATGAAAAAAAATGCAGTAAAGATTATGAACGTAACAAACTTTTTCATTATGATGGTTTGAAATTATAAATAGGATATCAGCATTATTCCACTCATTGCTATCATTAAGGCATCTTCAATTATGGTAACAGTGCTCATTGGAAGGTTAAACACTGCACCCAAACAGGCGCACCTGATCTTCCTTTTGTTCAGCACGCTTTGAAGCACTCCAATGATACTGATACTCATTACAACAAATGTTACACCATTTGTAATGAAAGGGTTGAAGCGAAGCAGGAATGCCAGACCCAGTGCCAGTTCAATAAAAGCATACACGTATCCCCACCCCGCCCAACGCCTGGCAATGATGTCGTAAGTTGAATAACTTTCTGCAAAACCCTTCAGGTCAAGTAGTTTAAAAAAGGAGAATGTAATGAAGAATGCCGCCATGAAATTTTGCATCCAATTATTGAGGTCAACAACACCTGATACCAGTTCAATTGAGAAAGTGATGGTAATAATATAAATACCGATCAATGCAAGGGGTTTGTACGTTTGCCACCACGATATCTTCTCAGCCGGCATGTCATCAGAAGAATGTTCCTTATGCCCTGCACTTTCATTGATCTTATATGAACCTGCCTTGTCCAGTGCTGATTGAAGAACTGATATGGGAATGTGCTTTTGCATGGTTATAGTGGCTTGCTGAGATGCCAGATCCACGTCGGCCGATGCCACATCACCTAATTTGAGCAATTCATTTTTTACTTTGGCGACACATTTCCCACATGTCATTCCGGTAATATTATAGTTGTGCGTCATAATTTTTGTTTATGATGCAAAGCTATCTTCATCACCGGGCTTACATGTATAAAATAAGGGGGAGGATGTACATAACTTTTGGATTATCCATTCGGTTCATCTTCACTCCTGGATATTGCATTCATTTCCTTCCCAATAAATGAAGGTAAAGCGCTCCATCGCTATGGAGGGTCAGGAAGAAAGGCTTGTATGGCTGAGGCGCATTTTCCTTCTTACTATAACATCAATCATTTTATTCATCTTCATCCGGTAATTCACCATTATAACTATCAGAAAACACAACCTGGCTTTCATTTTCACCCAATACCTCTACACTTTTAAGCTTTCTTTGAATGGCACGCGTTCTTTTTCCCATCACTTCATCAATCTGGTTACTGGCCGTCTGGATATTTTTTTGCGCCTTCTCAAGCATGCCTCCAAAACTTTCAAATTCTTTTTTCACTGCTCCGAGAATATTCCAGACCTCACTGCTTCTTTTTTGGATGGCAAGTGTTTTAAATCCCATCTGAAGACTGTTTAAAATTGCAGCCAGTGTGGTTGGACCTGTGATCACAACTTTACACTGCCTTTGAATGTCTTCAAGCAGGCTTGCCTTGCGCACTACTTCTGCATAGATTCCTTCAAAAGGCAGGAACATGATGGCAAAATCAGTTGTGTTTGGTGGATTGATGTACTTCTCACAAATATCTTTCGCCATTTTTCTGATGGTAAGTTCAAGATTCTTCTGCGCTTCTTCAATTTGTGTAACATCATTGGTGTCATATGCATTTTGCAGGTATTCATATGCATCGCGTGGAAACTTGGCATCAATGGCCAGCCACACAAAATTCCGGTCACCTTCCTTGTTCGGCATCTTAATAGCAAATTCAACCAGTTCCGTACTCCCTTCCTTTAATTTTACATTGGGTTCGTACTGATCCGGGGCAAGTATATTTTCCAGAAGCATTGACAACTGTACTTCTCCAAAGCCTCCACGCATTTTTACATTGCTTAATACTTTTTTCAACCCCCCTACATCCTGTGCAAGGGTCTGCATTTCTCCAAGTCCCTTTTGAACACTTTCCAGTTGTTTGCCAACCAGTTCAAAGGACTGTCCCAGTCTTTCATTCAAAGTTTTCTGCAACTTTTCGTCAACGGTTTCTCTCACCTGCTCAAGTTTTTTTTCAGTGCTTTCCACCAGTTTCATTTGCTTTTCCTCAAGCTGACCGAATTTTTCTTTTTGAATATTGTTCATATCGGCCACTCCTTCCTTAAATGTTTTATTAAAACCCTGAAATGCATTTTCAATGGTTTGTCTGGAGGTATTGCTATCTGTTTTTGCCTGCTCCATCATTGCAGAAAGCCTTTCCTGCACCGCATTGGTGATCTTATCAAGTTGTTCAATTGTTTTTTGTGATAATTCCTTTTGCTCTTTTTTCATTTCATCCAGCTTATTGGCCTGGTCAAATGAAAAATCTCTCAGGTTTGTAGTAATTGATTCGCGGTTGATCCTGTTATTTTCCTCCACCTTGTCAGTTAATGCGCGTATCTTTTCATCAAGGGTTTTATTGATCTGTTCAATTGCATTCTGGTTATGTTCTGTAATCAGTCGCAGTGTACCGGTCATTTCGGATTTGAAGCTGGATAGTGATTCTGCAAGTTCTTTACGGTTTTCCCTTGAAGCATTTGAGGATTCTTCGCGGCTGGTTCTGAATTCCTCTCTCATACCTGCCGAAACCCTGTTAAGGTTATTGTCAATTTCCTGCAGTTTCAGCCTGGCGGGATCATCAGTATTACCACTCCGTTTAATAAAAAATAATATGATAAGTATCACCAATAAAAGGGTAATTACAGAAAGGAATATCAGTTC
>CBIHLW010000163.1:0-6198 GCA_966210755.1 uncultured bacterium | reverse complement strand
GTCTTACCTGTCTTCTTCTCAGAGCTCCGTCAAACAATCTTTTTTCTTCTTCAGTTTCAGGTAACAATTGTGGTACAGGCATTGGTTTACGGTTTGGATCAAGTGCTACAAAAGTGTAGTAGGCCTCATTGCTTTTGTACTTGAATTTTTGAAGGAAATCCTCTCCCCATACCCGGAGATAAATTTCCATAGAGGTATTAAAAGCGCGGCTTATCCTGGCTTCGATATGGACTGTATTACCAAGTTTAATAGGGTTTTCAAAAGATATATTATCTACAGAAGCTGTAACAACCGGAGCGTTACAATGCCTTTGGGCTGAAATTGCGGCAGCTATATCCATCCAATACATCAGCCTTCCGCCCATCAGGTTCCCAAATACATTCGTATCATTGGGTAATACGATCTCAGTCATTAAAGTTTGACTTTCTGAAGGCTTTCTGACCTGCATAGTGAATTATTTTGTTGGCAAAGGTAATTGATAGCAGGTATGCAAGGCGCATTGAGTTAAGAGTCAATGGATCTTTACAAATACTTTGAGGAATAGGGACCAACACCTTGCTTTTCACTTTCATTTCAAAAATAATTTTCTACTTTTCCAAAACAATGAAATAACAATGAAGAAAAAAATCGCTCTTGTTACCGGTGGATTTTCCGGTGAGGCAGTTATCTCTTACAGGTCTGCAAATACTATTTATAACCACCTTGATAAGGACAGGTATGAAGTTTTTAAAATCGATGTTAATGCGGAGGGCTGGTTTTATGAAGATGAGAAAGGTGTGAAGGGTGATGTGGATAAGAACGATTTTACGATCAGCGTTAATGGCGAGAAAAAAAGGTTCGATGCTGTTTTCATAGGTATGCACGGAACTCCGGGAGAGGATGGAAAGCTCCAGGGTTATTTTGATATCATGGGCCTGCCCTATACATCCTGCAACGCTGCCACTTCGGCGCTTACCTTCAACAAAAGATATACTGTTGCTGTTGCTTTTATGGCTGGTATCCCCGTTGCAAAATCAGTACACCTGTTTAAGCATACTTCATATAATGCAGAAGAAATTCTCGCATCACTAAAGCTCCCTTATTTTGTGAAACCCAATAACGGAGGATCGAGTATTGGTATGAGTAAGGTTAGTAAGGGTGAACAATTATCCGGTGCATTGGATAAGGCATTTGCTGAAGACGATCAGGTACTGGTTGAAGAAATGATACAGGGCCGTGAATTTACAGTTGGCGTATTTAAATCTGATGGCGAAATTTCCGTATTGCCGGTAACGGAAGTTAGCAGTCATAAAGAGTTTTTTGATTTTGAAGCTAAATATGGTGGAAAGTCAACCGAAACAACCCCTGCTGAGATAAGTGATGAATGGAAGTCAAAACTGGAAGACACCGCCAGAAAAATCTATTCAGTATTTAATTGCAGTGGGGTAGTAAGGATTGATTTCATTTATAATGAGGAACAGAATAAGCCTTATATGCTGGAAATCAATACCATTCCGGGCCAGAGCGATGCCAGCGTTATTCCCCAGCAGGTAAGAAGTAAGGGGTGGGATCTCAAAGATTTTTATACCAGGCTTGTTGAAGAGGCTTTGACAAAGCGTTAAAAATAGTGGTTAACACAATAATAAATAAAGGGCAACCGCATCTCTTTAACTAAGGGCTATTGTTCAATTTTATATCTTGCAACCCCAAACAGGAATCCCTGCATGATCAAATATATCACCCGAAAACCACTTTGGTTCAACATACTGGTAGGATTAGGCATTATTATAATCTTCTTTCTCATTTTCATGTTGTCTTTGAAATGGATAACCAGGCATGGTGAATCCAAAACTGTTCCTGCCATTACAGGAAAGCAGCTTGAAGATGTTCAACAACAATTGTATGACGGCGGATTTGAGCTCGTGATCCAGGACTCTGTGTATTACGATTCCATTCCTCCTGGTACAGTTGTAAAACAAATTCCCGAACCAGATCAGGTTGTAAAAGTGAACCGGACCATTTATGTAATGATCAACCGTTTTGTTCCACCTGATGTAACCATTCCAAATATAATTGGAGCCCAGTTAAGAAGTGCGGAAATGAGTTTGAACAGTCTTGGTTTAAAATTGGGTGATACCTCTTCAAAACGGGATTTTGCAAAGGGTACCGTTCTTGAAATGCTGGTGAATGGAAACCCGGTAAAGCCGGGAGATAAAGTAAGGATCGGTACAAGAATAGATATGGTGATCAGCGGCGGTATTCCAAATGAAGATGCCATGGCCGTTCCGAATCTTATTGGAATGCGATTTGACGAGGCAGTAATTTACCTTGAATCACTTGGACTAACCTATGGCAGTGTAGTTCCGGATCCTGGTATAACAGATCAGGCATCTGCTTTTGTTTATAAACAAAATCCATCACCCAAAACCATCGATGGGGTCCAGATATTTATCAGGCCAGGACAGATGATGGATATCTGGCTTAGCGAAGACAGGCCTGTAGCTGATACAACCAATTACCCAATTCCACAAATCCCCTGACATGAAAAGTATTACGGTAGATGTATTAAAGGAAAGAATGGATCGAGGTGAAAAAATAAACCTGATTGATTGCCGCGAACCCCACGAATATGAGGAAGCCAACCTGGGTGGAAGGCTGATTCCGCTTGGTAAATTCCAGTCCATGCAATTAGAAGAGATTGAAAACCTTAAAAATGAAGAGGTCATAATTCATTGCCGCAGCGGACAAAGAAGTATGATGGCCTGTATGGTTCTCGACCAGATAGGATTTACCAATTCAGTGAACGTTACCGGCGGGATCCTGGAATGGCAAAAGCGTTTTGGTAAATAACAGGCTATAAGCTATAACTTCATTCACCGGTTGTCCCTGCCGGTTCTACTCACAATCTTATATTCAACCCAGCTATCCAGTTTCTTCCAGCCATTGGGAAATAATAATTTTCTGTAGTTAGCTGATTATTGTAAAAATAGCTGAATGTATAACCATTAGGTTCGTATTTTTTATTAAGTACATTATTCACCTGTAATACCAGGCTTATATTTTTCAGGTACTTGTAAGAGAAATTATAAAGGGCCCTGAAATCATGTACAAAATAAGAAGACAGGCTTCTTGATCTGTTACTTGTATTATCGAGGTATTGCCGGCCAACGTATTTTCCCAAAAGATCAATTTCAAGTTTTTTTAAAGGTATTAATGTGATCACTGCTGCACCCACAAGCGATGGTGAAAAAGCAATATCAGTTTCGCTATAATGACGCATCTTTTGTCCGCCATTATCATAATCATCAATGTATTCGGTAAGCCCTTTTATCTTATTCCTGCTAATGCTGATGTTTCCACTGGCCCTTAAAAATTTATTGACCTTCATGCCTCCCTGTAACTCCAGACCAAGTCGGTAACTTTCTGGTATGTTGGTGCGTGTATAGGCACCCACATCATTTATTTTTCCGGTAAGCACCAGTTGGTCTTTGTATTTCATGTGATAAAAATTCACGGACAGGTTTGAATTGGAGTTCCTTCTTTCAATGCCTGTTTCAAGATCATACAAATGTTCCGGTTTGGGCTGATCCAACCCAGCTTCAAAATCATCGCGGTTAGGCTCTTTGCCTGCCACACTGTAAGATGCATAAGCCAGCCATTTTCCCTTTTGATACGTGAGTCCCAGCTTTGGATTTAGAAAATGATATTCATTATCAATAATGAGGGATGGATTATCCCTGAATCCATTGAGATGATAGTTTACGTTCCTGAATTGCAGGTCTGCAAATACCTGTAAGCCTTCCAGAATGTATTGCTGCCATTTTCCATACAGGTTAAAATCGTTTTTGAAAGCATCATGCTGATACCATGGATGGGGATAGTTTCCAGGGTGTCCTGTCCATATTACTTTTCCAATATGATCTCCATTGTACCTTGATAAAGCACCACCTACTATCAAAGAGTTTTTTTCAGTTTGCTTCTGCAATGAAAATATAGCACCGTAAAAATAATTATCAAGCCATAACTGCCTCACCAGGTCCGAAGTATTGATGGTGTCATTTCCATTAATAATTTCAGGCATTGAATAATCTGAAAGATCTTCAGCTGCTTTGTACTGTTCATAATAACCAAGTCCGCGGGTAAGAAAAAAAGCCGTATTGAAACTTATTGATTTGCTGAAACGCCGGGTTATAAAGAACTGGTAATGGTCCTGCCTGTAATTGTCGGTTTCGTTTTCGTATGGCTCCCCGGATCTTTCCATGCCGGCATAATTGATGGTTCTGTTATTTTTAAGATCCGATTCAGACACCCCGTTCCAGGCCTGGTAGGTCTTTTCTTTCCCTGAAAACATATTCAGTCTTAGGTCTGTTTTATCAGAAAGATATGCGGTAGAGAAATAAATCGATTGCAGATTTGCAGTTGCCCTGTCAATGTATCCGTTGCTCCGGATACCTGATAATCGCAAATCCATGGTAAAATGATCATGCAGTAAGCCAGAACCGGCCTTGATGGTATTTTTTAAGGTTTGAAATGAACCAAAGCTGTTATTTACTTCTGCATAGGCCTTCCTGTTCACTTCATTTGTGCTTAGGTGTAAACTGGCGCCAAATGCACCAGCTCCATTGGTGGAAGTACCTACACCTCTTTGGATCTGAATGTTATTTACAGAAGAAACAAAATCGGGCAGGTTTACAAAAAATAAGCCCTGACTTTCGGAATCGTTATATGGAATGCCATTTAAGGTCATGTTGATCCTGGTGGCATCCGTACCTCTGATTCTTATTCCTGTATAGCCAATTCCATTGCCCGCATCGGCATTTACCACCACTGATGGTGTCTGATTGAGCAGGAAGGGCAGGTCTTGTCCAAGGTTTTGCCTTTCAATTTCTTTTTTTGAAAGATTGGTTTTTGCAAATGGTGCAGTAGCTGCGGCTCTTACTGCTTTCACTTCTACAGGAATGAGCAAACTGTCATTTGGTTGTTGTGCTGAAGCTGAAAGAGAACAAATAAAAATTGCCGGAAAAAAGATCCTTTTCATTTTAAAAATTTTAATGAAAGGGAATGTTTCTGTCAGGAAAAGGTTCGTGATTCTGTTCGGGTAGTTTAATGGTATGACATAAAACTCCAAAAGCCGGATTTAGAACTGAAAAAGATCCTCCCTGCGCAGGCATTACCCTGATCAGGTTATACGGGTTTGATCTCAGCCTTCTTCCTTTCTGGAAGGGAAAGCACCCCGGATAGCTGAATTATATTGCAAAAATAACGTAGTTTTTTTCTAATTCCTGTAACCTATTTCAATGCCCCGCGTTTTAAATGAAACAAAACATTTATGAGGTCATTTTTAACCATTCTATTTCTGGCCGGCCTGATCTCAACTACCGCAGCCCAGAAAACGATAAACGATCCGAATGTGGAGGCCAGGACCATAAGTGGATTTCATTCTATTGAGGTAATGAGCGGGATTGATCTTTATCTGAGTGAGGGCAAAGAAGCCGCGGCCGTGAGTGCAAAGGATGAGGCTACCCGTAACAGGATTGTAACCGAGGTAAAAGATGGCGTTTTAAAGATCTATTTTAACTGGAAAGACGGGGTCAGATTCAGTTTGAATAATAAAGCAATGAGAGTATATGTATCTTATAAAAAACTTGAAAGTCTTTCGGCATCAGCAGGAAGCGATATCATGATCGATGGATCGCTTAATGCCAATGCACTGAAATTAAACATATCCGGTGGTTCTGATTTTACAGGTAGAGTGCAGATCAGGGATCTGACTATACAGCTGGCCGGAGGTTCTGATATAGACATTGCGGGCAGTGTAAACAATCTGAATATTGATGCCAGTGGCGGAAGTGATGTAAACGGATTTCAGCTTGTAAGTGAAGTTTGTGATGCAAAGGCAAGTGGAGGGAGTGATATCACCATTACAGTAAACAATGAATTATATGCTGAAGCCAGTGGTGGTAGTGATATTAACTGGAAGGGTGGTGCTACTGTAAAAAAATCAAAAGCCAGCGGTGCGGGAAGTGTTTCTCACAGATCATAAACAGCGATACAACACAAGGAAAGCCCCTGTTTTTACAGGGGCTTTGTTATTGAAATGATAATGGTAGTTCTGAAATGGAAAATTCTTTGGCTGAAAAGTGAATGCAACCTATATTTGCCACCCACATCGCGAAGTAGAGCAGCGGTAGCTCGTCGGGCTCATAACCCGAAGGTCGG
>CBIHLW010000162.1:0-6246 GCA_966210755.1 uncultured bacterium | reverse complement strand
TCGCTATCCTGGTCGGTAACCCTGTCAGCTTCCACAATTACCCTTAATTCACGGCCGGCCTGTATGGCATAGGCTTTTTCCACTCCATTATAGCTCTGGGCAAGGTTTTCCAGCTCTTTAATCCTTTGAAGGTATTGCTGCATGATTTCCCTGCGCGCTCCAGGCCTTGCACCGCTAATGGCATCGCAGGCCTGCACAATGGGAGAGATCACATATTGCATTTCCATTTCATCGTGGTGGGCACCTATTGCATTTACGATAGCAGGATTCTCACCGTATTTTTCAGCCAGTTTGGCTCCGAGTAAAGCGTGGCTCAATTCTGTTTCCTCATCAGGTACCTTACCAATATCGTGAAGAAGCCCAGCTCTTTTTGCCAGCTTGGGGTTCAGGCCAAGTTCAGCAGCCATTACACCACAAAGGTTGGCAACCTCACGGCTATGCATCAATAAATTCTGTCCATAGGAGGAACGGAAACGCATTTTACCCACTATTCTAACCAGTTCTTTATGCAATCCATGAATGCCCAGTTCAATTACGGTTCTTTCACCAATTTCCATTACCTGTTCTTCAAGCTGTCTGCGTGTTTTATCAACCACTTCCTCAATTCTTGCCGGGTGTATCCTTCCGTCGGTAACAAGTCTTTGAAGACTTAATCTTGCGATCTCTCTTCTGAGCGGGTCAAAACAGGAGAGAATAATAGCTTCAGGCGTATCGTCTACAATCAGATCAACACCGGTTGCCGCCTCAATGGCACGGATATTCCGGCCTTCCCTTCCAATGATCTGGCCTTTGATCTCATCACTTTCAAGATTAAACACAGTTATGGCATTCTCAATGGCCTGTTCCGCAGCAGTACGCTGAATGGATTGGATAATGATCTTCCTGGCTTCTTTATTGGCCTTTTGTTTGGCATCATCAATGATTTCCTGTTGTATGCCAATGGCTCTTGACTGGGCTTCCTGTTTCAGGCTTTCTACCAGCTGGGATTTGGCTTCTTCTGCAGTGAGACCGGAAATTTTTTCAAGACGCCTGGTATGTTCTTCCTGGTGTTTTTCCAGTTCTGCCTGTTTGAGGTTTACAACTTCAATCTGGCGGTTCAGGTTTTGTTTGATGGCTTCGTTTTCCTTGATCTGCCTTTCAAGCTGTTCTGTTTTTTGGTTTATTCCCTGTTCTTTTTGCCTGATACGGTTTTCGCCTTCACCCATTTTCCGGTTTCTATCAAGGATCTCTCTGTCATGTTCAGCTTTTAACTGAACAAACCTTTCTTTAGCCTCAAGCTCTTTTTCCTTACGGATGGTTTCGGCTCTTAATCCGGCTTCTCTAATGAGGGATTGTGCTTGTGATTCTGCTTCTTCAACTCTTTTACGGGTATCTTTGGCAAAGATAAATTTACCCGCTATGATGCCCGCTACCAGGGCAATGATGGCTATGATGATAGTAATTATGTTGGGGTCCATTTCTCAGGGGTTTAAAAATTTGTTTTTTGATATTGATGAACTGTTTTGTCATTACAGCTATTGGGCTAGGTGGCGAAGATACAAAACCGGCACTATTTAAGAATAACTGATGAGTGGCAACCCGTTATAAACCATTTTAAGTAAACTTGCAATATAAAATTTTTGATAATGAAGAAGTTACTGTTCCTATTGCTCCTTCCGGCAGCATCCTTCGCACAAAAGGCCAATAAAGAATTCAAGTTGAAAGGTGAATTCAAATTGCTGAAGCCTGTTGAAATGATCTACCTGAGTTATTACAACGGGGAAGAACGCCGTATTGATAGCATTCCATATACTTCCGGTGAATTTAAATTTGAAGGAATGATCGCCGAGCCGGTACTGGCTTCGCTTGTTGTAAGGTATGCATTGCAGCCTGATGATGAAAGGGCAAAAAGAGAATCGCAGCCTATATTCCTGGAACCCACTAAAATGGAAGTGGTAGCAAAAGATTCTTTGAAGGTGATATCTGTTAAAGGATCTGATAGTCATGTTGATTACGTGATGCTTAACGAAAGGTTGAAGCCTTATAATGAAAAGCTGAATAAATTGTATGAAGAATATTCAAAACAATCGAAAGCGGGTGACCAGACCGCAATGGAAAAAATAGTCACCTCGATCCGCGAGCTCCAAAAGAAAATTGAGGAAGATGTGTATAAAACATTTGCGCAGTCGCACCCCAATTCTCCAATTGGCTTATATGCATTGAAACAATATGCAGGTTATGATATTGATGCCGAAAAGGTTGATCCTTTGTTTCAGGCCCTCTCAGCCTCTGTTAAGGAATTACCTTCCGCCATTGCCTTGAAAGAACAAATGGTGATTGCCAAGAAAACTGCCATTGGCCAGCCTGCCATGGAGTTTACACAAAACGACCCCTCTGGTAATCCTGTATCTCTTTCTTCTTTCAGGGGTAAATATGTACTGGTTGATTTCTGGGCAAGCTGGTGCGGACCCTGTCGCCGTGAAAATCCAAATGTGGTAAAGGCATTCCAGACGTATAAGGACAAAAACTTTACAGTGCTGGGCGTTTCGCTTGACCGTCCTGAAGGAAAAGAAAAATGGCTGGAAGCCATCGAAAAAGATAATCTCACCTGGACGCAGGTAAGCGATCTGCAGTATTTTGATAATGCAGTGGCCAAACAATATGGCATCCGCGCCATACCTCAAAACATCTTAATAGATCCGGAAGGAATAATTGTAGCCAGAAACCTGAGGGGAGAAGAGCTGACCAAAAAATTGGGCGAACTGGTGAAATAAATTTTAAAAAACCAACAGGCAGTGAAACATATTTTATGAGCTGCTGATGCCGGGAAAGATAGTTGTTAAATGAATTGTATAGAACAGGTTCATGACCATGAGGATGGTTAAAAAGGAATCAGTATATAATTTGTTTACCGGCTTATTTTTCCCGGTTTTTTTTGAAGTCTTATGGTTGGCAAAGCTGTTGCGCACCTTCCTACAGAGCAATGGGTGTAAACGGGTTATGAATCAATTTTTATTTCTCTTCCGCTCCAAGTGCTCCATCAATCATTTTTTCCAGCGTATGTAACCGGCTGCTTACATTATCCAGATTCACCTGATTGGAAATATTTGCATTTTGTTCAGTAGCAAACCAAACAAGCACCATGGCTATATAGTCCTGCATATCCTTTCCGGCGAAGTTGGTTTTGAATTCAAGTAATTTGTCATTAATGGTCTTTGAGGTTTTGCGCACCACTTCTTCATCTTTTGGATTGATGCGAATACGGTAGGTGCGGTCGCCAATAACGATATTCAGTGGAATGAGTTCAGCGTCGTTCATGTTCTTATGATTTAAACCGTGACCGGACTATGTACTGGATTTATTACATGTAAAAAAAGAATTTAGACCATGCTCCACAGTTGATGCAACATTCACTGTTGTCACTGGCTTAAAAAAGCAATACACTTATCAACTTCCCTGATGTATTGATTGATTTTTTTCTCAAACTCTTTTTTATCCTGATCGTTCATTTCTCCCGAAGAGATCTTCAGGATGCTGATCTGTTGCTGAAATTCATCAATGCGATTCTTTGTTTCCGATTCTTTTTTATGGGCTTCATTCAATTCCTGCTTTAAACGTTCGTTTTCTTTTTGCAGGCGGAGGTGCTGCCTGAGTAAAAGCTGGATCTTATCATTTAAAGAATTGAATTGCTGGTCTACCGTCATTGCTTTCTTATTTCGGCATTAAGCTCTTTCTCTAAGGTAATCATGATCTTGTTTATCCACGCATCAATTTCTTTATCGGTCAGCGTTTTATCTTCATCCCTGAAGGTGAGATTGATAGCCATTGATTTTTTTCCGGCTCCAAGCTTCTCACTTTCAAAAACATCAAAAAGCTTTATGTGCTGCAATTTATTTAGTTTAAGCTTCCCAATCTTTTCCTCAATCTCCCCATATTTCATTGCCCCTGGCACCACCATGGCGAGGTCTCTTTCAACTGAAGGGAACTTTGATATTTCTTTGAACTGAACCTGCCTGCCTGTATGATTAAGAATTGCATCCCAATAAAAATTCACGAAGTATACCGGTTGTTTGATATCAAATTTCGCGGCAATCACCGGATTTACGCTCCCCAGTTCAACCAATCTTTCTCCATTGAGTTCCATCAAAACAGCATTGCTCATTTCAGAAACAGAACCCGGTGTAAATGCAGGACGAATACCCATATTGGTAAGCAAAGCCTCTGCAATTCCTTTGGAATAATAAATATCAGCAGGTTGATGCTTCGATTTCCAGTGATTGCCTGTTGTTTTTCCTGTTATATATAAACATAAATGCCGGGTTTCCAAATATTGTCCTATTGCCGATGTTGAATAGGTTTTGCCGAATTCAAAAAATTTCAGGTCCTGGTTTTTGCGGTTGATATTGAATGACAAAACCTCCATCGCCGTATGTATCATGGATGGCCGCATAATGTCAAGTTCCCTGCTTAGATTATTGAGCAGTTTAACAGCGGTCTGCATTTCAGTATCGCTGAAATAGGCTGAATTGGTGATTGAGTTGGTTAATATTTCTGAAAAGCCAATACCGGTTAAAATGTTTGAGATTTTTTCTTTCATCCATTCTGCCTTATAATTCGCTTCAATGGAAGGGGAGATGCTGATGGTTGTGGGTATCTCAATATTATCCAGTCCGTCAATCCTTAATATTTCTTCAACAATATCTGCAGGTATGGAAATGTCGGGCTTATGATAAGGAACCTCAGTGATAATGGAATCCATTCCTTCCCGAACCACAGTAAATCCAAGGCTTTGTAAAATATTCTTTACCGAATCCGGATGGTAATTTTTACCGCTTAATTTTTTCAGGTAATGATATTTGAGCGCAACTTCCTTTTTTGGAGCGGGGTTGGGGTATACATCCATTACGTCTGAGGCAATGGTTCCGCCTGCCATTTCTTTGATCATCATGGCTGCTCTGCGGGCAACATGTACCGTATTTGAAATGTCAATACCTTTTTCAAACCTGGTTGCCGCATCAGTTCTTAATCCATGCCGGAAAGATGTTTTTCTTATATAAACCGGGTCAAACCAGGCGCTTTCAAGAAATATATTGGTTGTTTTTTCGGTTACGCCGCTATGCAATCCACCAAATACACCTGCAATGCACATGGGTGAAGTGGCACTGCAGATCATGAGGTCTTCTCCACTTAATTTTCTTTCTTTTTCATCAAGGGTTTTGAAAACTGTTCCTTCCTGTAAATTCTTTACAATTACTTGTTGTTCTTCAATGGCATCATAATCGAAAGCATGTAATGGTTGTCCGGTTTCGTGAAGGATGAAATTGGTAATATCAACAATGTTATTGATTGGCCGGAGCCCGATTGATTTTAATTTGTTCTGTAACCATTTTGGGGATGCGCCAACCTTAACACCTGCAATACAAACACCGGAATATCTTCTGCAGGCCATTGTGTTTTCAACGGTGATCTTTATGGAGAGACTGGCCTTATCCGGTTTAAAATTATTCTGAGGTAATACAGCTCTGTATTCTTTCTTATCATGATGTGAAAGAAAGGCGCATACATCTCTTGCTACACCCCAGTGGCTCATGGCATCCATACGGTTAGGGGTCAGGCCTATTTCATAAATGATATCATGATATGGGTTGAAATATTCATCAGCCCTGGTGCCGGGTTTTGCATCGGCCGGTAAAACCATTATACCGGCATGAGACTGTCCAAGACCAATTTCATCTTCGGCGCAGATCATACCATAGCTTTCCACGCCTCTTATCCTGGCCACCTTCATGGTTAACGGTTCGGCTGAAACGGGATGGATGGTGGCACCCACAGGGGCAACAACAACTTTTTGTCCCGGTGCAACATTCGGTGCGCCACATACTATCTGAAGGGCTTCGCCATTTCCTGTATTTACCCTGGTTAATTTTAATTTATCGGCATTCGGATGTTGTTCCGTATGTAATACTTCTCCAATTACCAGACCTTTCAGTCCACCCTTTATTTCTTCAAATGTTTCCATTTTTTCCACCTCAAGACCTACTGATGTAAGAATTTTGGAAAGACGGTCAGGATCAATTTGCACAGGGAGGTATTCACTTAACCATTTATACGAAATTGTCATTGTCTCGGGAATTTGTAAGACGGCAAAAGTAAGGAATCCCCCTATCCCCTGAAGGAGAGACTGTGGTCAAAATATTGGCAAGGTAAAATTGACCATCAATTCGTATGTGGTTCGTTAATTTGTAAATTATTTTTTAATATTTAATA
>CBIHLW010000161.1:0-6254 GCA_966210755.1 uncultured bacterium | reverse complement strand
GTATCTTCCAGAAAGCTATATATCTTTTCCATCCAGGTTACCTGAAGTGTCTGGTCCTGGTGACGGGTCTGGTCATAATAACCATACTTCCAAAGGATACCAATTCCAACAAGGTTTTGCCTGAGTTCATAGGCACTGCGTAAATGCGAACCGGATAAGAATCCAAGTCCGCCGCTGTAAATTTTCAAAGGTTGATGAATGGCGAATTCCATAGAGAAATAAGCCACCCGTTTGGCATAACGTTCATCAACAGGATAAGGTGTTTTGAATGATGTGAAATCCATTTTCAAATTTTTTTAATGGCTGCGCAAAGTAATGAAATAAAAAACAATGTGTAGTATTTACACAATAATATCAGGTTCACCTGGTTTTCTTCCTGGTGGATGTTTTGGTTTTAGATGGTTTCTTCCTTGGATAGGTGCCATCAAAAACACAATCAATCCCCCGGTGTGCACCACAACCTTCATCTTCTTTTACCGTAAGGGTAGAGCCATAGAACCTGAAAGAAAGCACACATGGATCACCGCCCTGCCTGTATATGGCTGTAGTTGGAGATGTGATAAGTAGGTCGCCCCTGATCTCTCCGGTACAGGCGCTTTTATTTTTATCGAGGTGCATGAAAACCTGAAGCTGGTTTGGATGTCTTCCATCCCGGATGGAAACAAAATTCTTTTTATCCTTTACATAATCACCAGAATGTTTATGCTTACCTGGAAGTGTATCAATAGGATTGACAACTTCTGCCGTTTCAATATTCAATGGATCGTGTAATATGAATGAAAAACTTTTAGAATCTTCATCATATTCATATACTTCACGCCCCTCTTTCAGCGGTACTCCTTTTTTTTGCTGGCCTACATATTTTGTGATAATAAAAGATTTGTCAATGGAACTTAGCTGAGAAGTGGTAGGATCGTTATCCGGAACAATAAAAGGCAATACGGCCATGGGCTCGCCCTCACCGAAAGCAATCATGATAGCGGCCTTTTTCCTGTCACTAACCGCCTTTACAAGGTAAAGACCTGTTTTATCCGTTGGATTCATCTGAACCAGCGGAACATAACGGACGTTTGCTTTCTTCCCAAATATTTTTGTGATGAGACTGTCAGACACAAAACTGCCAAACTCACTGAACCTTAAGGTGGTGGTATCCTTATTTTTCAAAAATCCCGTATCAGACAGCTGGTAAGGAGGTGTGATCTTTTTAAACTGTGCTGATAGTTTTTCAAAACTATAACCTGCGCCATCTGTATCGTCTCTTTCTTCCTTATTTCCGCAGCCTGCCACAAATGCCATTAATAAAACAATTAAGCCTGTTCTGATCATAGCCGGTAATTATCCTTAAAAATAAACAAATCAGGCCATCCTTAAATTGATGAACCTGTATACCGGATTTTTTTTAGATTTGTCTAAATTTTAAATTAGACCAGCTTGAATTATACCTCCAGCGAAGAAAATTATCTGAAAGCCATTTTTCATCTTCAGTCAGCGGACGGAACCGTTACTACCAATGCGCTGGCTGAAAGCCTGCAAACAAGACCTGCATCAGTTACAGACATGATGAAAAAACTCAACGCCAAAAAGCTGCTGCACTATAAACCTTATTATGGCTTCAGTCTGAGCACAGAAGGCAAAAAAATTGCACTGCATGTGGTTCGCAAGCACAGGTTATGGGAATATTTTCTTGCAGAAAAATTAAAATTCAACTGGAACGAGGTACATGATATGGCTGAAGAACTGGAACATATAAGTAATAAAAAACTGATTGACAAACTGGATGAATTTCTGGGATATCCCGGTTTTGATCCACATGGCGATCCCATTCCTGACAGCAGGGGAAAGATCAAAAACATAGATAAGATAGCACTGTCAGATCTACCTCTTCAACAAACCGCTGAAATATGCCAGGTAACAAATCAGTCGGATGACTTACTTGAACTATTACATCACCGGCAGATTGGGATTGGTACCCGTATAGAAATAAAAAAAAGGTTCAGTTTTGATCAGTCAATGGAAATCAAAGTGAGGAATAATTTATTTACCATATCACATCAACTGGCGAAATACCTGTTTGTAAAAAGAAAATAGCATGGAACAGATAGAAAAGTTTTTTTTCGAGATAGGACCTGTTTATTCAGCATTGATCGCAACCACATTTACCTGGCTGATGACGGCAGCAGGAGCATCTTTTGTTTTCTTTTTTAAAACCATGAACCGCGGCATCCTCGATCCCATGCTGGGGTTTACAGGCGGGGTGATGGTAGCCGCCAGTTTTTGGTCATTACTCAGCCCCTCAATTGAAATGTCGGAAGAACTGTATCCCCGAATGAGCTGGATGCCTGCAGCAGTTGGATTTTTTCTTGGATCCATGTTCCTGTTCGTTCTTGATAAATTCACCCCACACCTCCATATCAATTTTGGAGTGGAAGAAAAAGAGGGGGTAAAAACCCATTTGCACAGGACCACGCTTCTGGTACTGGCCATAACACTTCATAATATTCCGGAAGGATTAGCAGTTGGTGTTTTATTTGGTGCTGCCGCACAGGGCATGCCCGAAGCCATTCCCGGAGCCATTGCACTGGCAATTGGGATTGGTATCCAGAATTTTCCTGAAGGTATTGCGGTTTCCATGCCATTGAGAAGGCATGGGGTAAGCCGGCTTAAAAGTTTCTGGTATGGGCAGCTGTCGGCAATAGTGGAACCGGTAGCCGGTGTAATAGGCGCTGTTGCGGTAATTTACATGGAACCAATTCTTCCATTTGCGCTGGCATTTGCTGCAGGTGCCATGATCTATGTAGTAATAGAAGAAGTGATCCCTGAAACGCAGAGGGATGTTTACACCGACAGGTCCACCCTGGGATTCATTGGAGGATTTCTGGTAATGATGATCCTGGATGTTTCACTTGGGTAGCAGCACATCTGTAATTTTTTAACCCAGGATTCAACAAAATAAAAATCCCGGTTGTTTAACCGGGATTCACAAAAATATATTTGTCTCTTACCTCAGGTCTACAACTTCCACCCCCGGATACCTGGCTTTATCAAAGGAAAAATCAGCATCCTTTACAGCCACGCTTGTTTTCATTGAATTGATGGTGTAAGTATAACGGCCACCCGCTTTTTCAAGAAATCTTGCGCTGTAAATTGTCTTAGCCGCTTTATCAACAGTTAAATACACTTTATGGAAAGGCCGGGATTTATCAATTGGGGTCAGCTCTATTTCCTGTAATGTTTTGTTGCCCTGCTTTTTTTCACCATTGTATTTATAATAAAAATCCTGGTCATAAAAATTGGTTAGCAATTTTTGAGGGGTCATGGCATTTGCAGATGCATCTACATTATTCACGGTTACTTCATTGGCCGATTTATCGTAATTCCAGGTTGTTTTGCCATCCGAAAAAATTTCAATTCCATCCATGCTTACTTTATACTTAACACCTTTCATAATAACTGAGCCTTTTTTGGTTGACAGGGCCTTGCCCTGGGAATTTTCAACCTTATAGGTAAAAGATGCCTGTGGTGCTTTATAGGTCTTGAATTTAATACTTACAGCATCAAGGATCTTTTTTGCAGCAGGGTCATTTTTTGTTTGCGCCTGCACTGCAACCGATACACTTAAAACCGCCAGTAGAGTAAGAAAATATTTCATCATGAATTCATTTGATTTTGATAAAAAAAGCTTTGCAAAGATACTTGTTTACAATAGTTATAGAGAGCCGGCAGGGATGGATGTTTAATGACAAAGGGCATCTTAACGTTAGCTTAGATTTTTTCAAGGTATTCCAGCAATTCAGCTTCAGTTTTTATTAACACTTCCCTGGCTTTACTGCCCTGATTCGGACCAACAACACCTGCAGATTCAAGCTGATCCATTAAACGTCCGGCCCGGTTATAACCTAATTTCATCCTTCTCTGCAATAATGAAGTAGATCCTACCTGATTCTGTACAATTAGCCGTGCGGCATCCTCAAATAATGGATCCTTGTCAGCCGAATCAAAATCCTTTCCTTCCAGTTCCTTTTCGTCAATATATTCAGGTAAAAGAAATGCCTGCGGATAGCCACGCTGCACTGCAATAAAATCTACAACTTTTTCCACCTCAGGGGTATCAACAAAAGCACATTGTAATCGGGTGAGTTCACCATTGTATGATATAAGCATATCACCCTTTCCAATAAGTTGCTCGGCGCCACCTGCATCAAGTATGGTCCTGGAATCTATTTTAGAAGAAACCTTGAACGCAATACGGGCAGGGAAGTTGGCCTTGATCGTTCCTGTTATAATATTGACAGATGGCCGCTGTGTGGCAATGATAAGATGAATTCCAACTGCGCGGGCAAGTTGTGCAAGCCTGGCGATAGGCATTTCCACTTCTTTTCCCGCCGTCATGATCAGGTCTGCAAATTCATCTATCACCAGAACAATGAATGGCAGGAACTGGTGTCCTTTCTGTGGGTTAAGCCTTCTTCTCGTGAACTTATCATTGTACTCCCTGATATTTCTTGCACCTGCCTCCTTTAAAAGATCATACCGGTTGTCCATTTCAATACACAATGCATTGAGTGTATTGATCACTTTCTTGGTATCTGTGATGATCGCATCTTCCTCACCGGGTAATTTGGCCAGGAAATGTTTTTCAATATGCCGGTAAATACTAAGCTCCACTTTTTTGGGATCTATCAAAACAAACTTCAATTGTGAAGGATGTTTTTTATACAAAAGGGAAACCAGTATGGCATTCAATCCAACAGATTTGCCCTGCCCGGTAGCTCCTGCCATTAAAAGGTGGGGCATTGAAGTAAGATCAACAATAAAGTTTTCATTATCAATTTTTTTACCAATGGCAATGGGAAGGCTGTAATTATTATGTGTGAATTTTTCTGAAGCCAGCAGGGTGCGCATACTCACTACAGTTTTTTTATGATTGGGAACCTCGATACCTATGGTTCCCTTACCAGGAATTGGAGCAATGATCCGGATGCCCAGGGCGGCGAGGCTTAAAGCAATATCATCTTCCAGATTCTTGATCCTTGAAATACGCACACCGGCAGCTGGAACGATCTCATACAGCGTTACTGTAGGGCCTACTGTTGCACTGATCTTTTGAATAGTGATATCATAATTCTTCAGTGTATTGAGGATCTGGTTTTTATTGGCCTCAAGTTCCGCCGGATCCTGTATGATCCTTTCGCTTCCATGAGCTTCCAGCATATCCACTTTTGGATATTTATAATCCCTCAGGTCAAGTGTAGGTTCGTATGGCGGAAGATCGCTATAACCTTTTTCAACATTTTCATCAGCTGGTAATTCTTCAACTGATTTAATTTCCAGTTCTAGGTCATCTGTTTCTTCCTTTTTACTTTGTTTTTTTGATGATGTTTCTTCAGGCGCTACAGGGAGATCGTGTTTATGTAAAATATCATCAGTGATCTCTTTTTCAATAACGGGTTCACTGTCCCTTACTTTATCTTCTTCATCTTCTTTTTCCGTAAGCATCATACCCGTTGCTGAATCATCAACTCCCGGGTTTATAACCATGGCGCCTTCGCCTTTTAAAAGATTACCCTTTTCATTCACAAGCAAATCGTTGTCCGCATAGAGATCGTTTATGCTGGTATTATTTGAGGACACTGCAACCGGTGTGTCCATAACATCCTCAGGCGTATCAGCTTTAACAGGCAGATCATTTTTTGATGGCAGATTAAATGCAGGATTGAATTGCCAAATCAGGTAGGAAGCCATAACAACCAGTAATAATGCCGCTGTGCCTATAGTACCAAGGAAATTCACCAGCCATTCAGAAATCATATCGCCCACTTCTCCACCAAAAGGAAATGAGGAAGAAAAAAGGAAAGAAAGAGAAACTGAAACAATCAGCAAACCAATGGTCACATATTTTAGATTTCTCCAGATAGAAAAAACCTTCCGGTTGAATAAGAGGTTGATCCCGACCACAAAAAAGAAAGTACAGAATAAAAATGAAGCAAGACCAAATCCATTACGTATCAGGGAATGCGATGTATAAGCACCCAGTCTTCCCAGAAGATTGCTTACCCTGTTTTCATCATTATCATTAAATAAAAATCCAACACCTTCATTTATCACCTGCGACTGGTCTTCTTTCCATGTGAACAGGTAAGAAACAAATGCTATAAACAAAAAAATGGAAATAAGGAGGGAACCTGTTCCCAGAATCTTCCAGGTTCTTTCATCACGGGCCAGTTTTTTAAGATCCACCCTTTCCTCGCGGTCTG
>CBIHLW010000160.1:0-6265 GCA_966210755.1 uncultured bacterium | reverse complement strand
GTCCCAGGCTGATGCCAAAAATACCTGCACTCGCATTTTATCCATGGTCACCGGAATTCAATGAGACCAATAAGATTCTTCCTGTGTATGGATCCTTTCTCAATAATGATGGTGCTGACCGTAGGATCGACAGCAACTTTTCGCAGGCTGGGATCCTTATAAAAATAAAATATCCTTCAGGTGGCAGTACAACGTATGATTACGAACAGAATACGGCAGCGCCATCTCAATTGAATATTTATGGTGGAATGATCCCGCCGGATATGGAAGACAAGGTTTATAATTTGAGTTCCATATCCGCTCCATTGCCTGATTATCCTCCCTATCCACTATATTTTTCCGGAACGCTGCAGATCAAAGATCCTGCAACCAGGGTGAGGGTCACGCCACAATTAGCTAATTGTTCAACCAATCCGGTTGCTTCCTGTAAATTAATGGTCAGCATCCGCTCAATTTCTTCAGGTCAAATTGTTGCCACCTTCAATACAACACTTGTAAGGGACCTGCCCCTGCAAAAAGGTAAATATCTGATAGAAGTGAGTGTGAATGGATCCTCAAATGATGTTCCGCCTTATTTCAACCTGAACTTCCAATGGGGAGAGCGGCGTGATTCGCTCAATATGCTTGTGGGTGGAGTCAGGGTCAGAAAGATCGTAAGCCGTGACGGTGTTAACAATACCATTTCAAGAAGTTTCAGTTATCTAAAAGAATCTTCAATGGAAAGCAGTGGTATCATTGAAGGATGTCCCAGTTATAAAGTGCATGATCTAAATTCCGAGATGGAACTGTTCAGGCAATATTATGTATCCAACAGCATTCTGCCTTTGACGGCAGATGGAAAAACGGTAAGATATGGCCATGTAACTGAATACTATGACAGTGCCAAAACCTCATTTAAAACTTCCTATACCTTTTCTTCAGGTATCACTGAGCCATTTTATTTTGCAAGGGCATTAGCAGGCGCACCGCGTACCACCTGGAACTGGCAAAATAATTTGCTTTCAAAAAAGCAGGTTTATGAAAAAACCTCAGCAGGTGCTTTCAGGATCATTGCTGCAGAAGAAAATTTTTCCAAAACCTATAAGCCTGAAATGGATCTCTATGGTTTGTACGGTCCCCAGATCATTCCTTACCATATTGCTACAGAATGGCATTTGCCTGATTCTGTCACCAGTTTTCATTATTCATATGCGGCGGGAACTCCGGAATTATTAAGATCAGGCGTAAAATATTTTTATAACCATACATTTCTTCCTTCGGTTACACGTACCAGTAATAGTAAGGGTGAGATCATAGACAGCAGAACCTGGTATCCTGTTGACTATAATCAAAACGCCTCAGTTTTTATTTCTTCATTATACGGAAAAAGGATCTGGACAGTTCCCGTTAAGCAGGAAACATCCATTAACGGTAAATTAATATCTGGCGGGGTGATCACTTATAATAATAATGGGCTTCCGTTGCAGGGATATGCTTATGAGAATGCATCTGTTCCGGATACTTCCATTCACAATGCCAGCCAGATCATACCGGCCAATTATAAATGGAGATCGGCATTTGCTTATGACAGCCGTAATCATCTAAAGCAGGTAAGCAGTTATAAGAATGGTCCGGGAATATATATTTGGGATCACCAGCTGAATGCATATAACGGAACGCTTATGAATGATGTTCCTGTGGCGGTGATACAGAATGCTGACAGCAATTCCGTTGCATACACCTCATTTGAAAATCATGGCAAAGGCAACTGGGATTATAGTGGCGAACCACGGGATGCCACAACGGTGATGGGAAGTAAAGCTTATTCCCTTTCTTCAGGACCTATTAAAAAATCCGGACTGGGTGCAGGTTCAAACTATATTATTTCTTACTGGAGCAATGTTCAGCAGAATGTTTCATTTTCAAGTTCTGTAAAAAAAGGAAATACAATCAACGGCTGGACCTTTTATGAACATAAAATATCCAGTCCGGCAGGTGGAGTAATTACGGTTTCAGGAATAGGCTTAATTGACGAATTAAGACTCTATCCTGAGAAAGCCCAAATGACCAGTTATGCATATAACCAGTTTTGGGTGGTTAGGTCCGTTTGTGATATAAATAACAGGATCACTCATTACGAATACGATCTGCTGGGAAGATTATCACTTGTACGGGATGCCGAAGGAAATATATTGAAAAAGTACTGCTACAATTATTCAGGTCAGCCCCAGGATTGCGGTTTGGGATCAGACCCCCACTGGCAATTGAGTGAACAGTATTGTGAAAAGGACGGAGAAATATATACTGGTCATCTTGTACAGGTAGAAAGGGATATCAATCCAAAGAGTTCGGGCTATAACACTACCCGTGAAAAACTGGTTAGGGATTCGCCTTCATGCACCTCCTCTGAAAATTGTACAGGTATTGATAAGAAAATGATCAACGGGGTCTGCGAATCAGGTAAAAAGGTGTATGTAGCATCCGAACGCATTTCATCTACCTCCTGGATCTGCTATTATTATTTTGTATGGAGTGATGATTCTGAATCTGAAAAGTTTGAGGAATACCATACTTCTCCCTGTACATTTTAAGAACCCCATTGCTTTCTTTCATTAATGAACCACACCTCGCGGGGGGGTTGATTCCCTGCTTCTTATTCTTAACCATACAACTCCAACCATATGCAGGTTAAAACAAATATTATTCTTGCAACTATTTTATGTGCAGGTATTAACCGGGCCATGGCACAGCATGCCCCGGCTTCCCTGCCTCCGGCTTATGTAGCAGGCATCAACATCAATTATGTGCGTTCATGGGATGTGATGGCACCTGAGAAAAATACAGACAACATTCATACTTCAACACCTTTATACAAGGCGGTAATGAAGACCCAGTATATGGATGGCCTTGGCAGACCTATTCAAATGGTGACCAAGCAAATATCGCCGTCGGGAGGCGACATGGTTTCTCCAATTGTTTATGATGGATATGGCAGGGAGCCCATACAGTTTCTTCCATTTGTTGCTAATCACGCAGATGAAGATCTTAATACCAGTGACGGTTTATTCAAATTCAATCCATTTCAGCAACAGGCATCCTTTTATGATAACAACAATATACTGAATCCACTTAGAGGTCAGGATGAACAATTCTTTTATAACGAAACGGTGTTGGAGAATGCTGCTCTCAACAGGGTTAAGGAAAATTATGCCGCAGGAGTAAGCTGGGCAGGAGAGAAGAGAGGTGTTTCAATACAGTACCTGGTTAATTCAGACCATGATTCAGTCAGGATCTGGAAACCCGGTTCGGCTGTCAATGCTTCTCCAATTACCTCTAACAGGTTTGCAAAAGGAACATTATACAAGATCATAACCACGGGTGAAGACCTTAAAGAGGTTATTGAATACAAGGATAAAAATAACAGGCTGATACTCAAAAAAATTCAGTTGTCTCCTTCTCCGGGTTCTGCACATATTGGCTGGGTTTGCACCTATTACATATATGATGATAAAGGCAACCTGAGGTTTGTGTTGCAGCCAAAACTTATTGAGCAGTTACTGGCAGCCGGTACCTGGTCAATTTCCACTGCGGCAAGAGATGAGCTGAGTTTTTATTATGGTTATGATGCCCGTAACCGGATGGTCACAAAAAAAATTCCGGGTGCAGGTGAAGTCAACCTGGTGTATGATGCAAGGGACCGGCTTGTAATGAGCCAGGATGCCAACATGAAAATGCAAAAGCAGTGGATGTATATTCTTTATGACGGGTTGAACCGGCCGGTAACCACCGGATTGATCACAGATCCTGTTAATTACAATAACCCGGCTTACCACAGGATCAGTGCGTATAATTCCCAGAACTACCCAAACCTATCCGGGTATACCAGTGAGGTTTTAACGGAAACCGGCTATGATCATTACGATAACATAAGTAACGATGCCGCCTCACCTGTTCTTAATTCAGATTATATCAACAGCGCTAATTTTATTACCAGTTATCATTCCTATCCGGAATATGCCCTACCAGTTGATCAGTCTTTTCAGATAAGAGGATTGGTTGGCTGGACAAAAGTTAAGGTGCTGGGCTCCGGCCAATATATTTGGACAACCAATAGTTATGATAGCAGGGGTAGGATGGTTCAGTCAAAAACAGTCAATCATTTGTCAGCTACGGAGATCACTACCAATCAATATGATTTCTCGGGAAAATTATTGGTAATGCATGCTGCTCATGTAAAGATCGGCAGTACCAATGGAGATGTACTTGAAGTAGCAACCAGGTTTTTATATGATGATGCAGGAAGAATGAGAGGAGTGAAGAAAAAACTTAAAACCAATGGCGGAAATGTAACTGCGGATAAACAGGTTGTTGAATTAAAATACAATGAGCTGGGCCAGGTTAAGGAAAAGATACTGGCGCCTGGTTATAATTCCGGTGCAGGTCTGGAAAAACAGGCTATTGATTATAATATTAGAGGATGGATACTGGGGGTGAACCGTCAGTATGCTCTTTCACCCTCAGCAACCGGTAATTTTTTTGGATTTGACCTGGGCTATGATAAAACCGGCATCGGCTCCCTTGGTTCTTATTCTTTTCCACAGTATAACGGTAATGTATCAGGGATATTATGGAAGAGCACCGGAGATGATGAAACCAGGAAATATGATTTTGAATATGATGGCCTGAACAGGTTAATGCGGGCGGACTTCAACCAGTACAATGGCGGGTTCAATAAATCTGCCGGACTTGACTTCAGCGTTACCGGCGATCATGGTAAGATAGAATATGATATGAATGGCAACCTGCTTTTTATGAAACAATCAGGATGGAAGGCCGGTGGAAGCACGGTAATTGATAATTTAAAATACCACTATATAGCAGGAACCAACAGGTTGATGGCCGTAGGTGAATTAAATAATGGGTCCGGTGACATGAAGCTGGGAGATTTTACTGATAAGAATACTTCTTTGAATGATTATGTATATGATCGGAATGGGAATGTAACGGTGGACAGGAATAAGGCCATCGGATCCATTATTTATAACCACCTGAATCTGCCAGGTATAATTACGGTAACGGGGAAAGGAAGCATTCGTTATATTTATGATGCCACTGGCAAAAAACTCAAAAAAACAGTTGTGGAAGGAACCACCACCAAAACAACTACTTACCTGGGCAGTTTTATTTTTGAAAAAATAAACGAGGGTCCTGATGTATTACAGTCGATAGGTCATGAAGAAGGACGTATCAGGATCAAGAGAAATGCTTCAAGCCAGATCAGTGCATTTGTTTTCGATTATTTCCTTAAAGATCATCTGGGTAATGTAAGAATGGTGCTGACTGAAGAGCAAAAGCAGGATGCTTATCCGGCTGCATCCATGGAGCTTTCCTCAAGTTCCAGGGAAGACTCATTTTATTATAATCTTTCCTTAACCAGGTCAGGCCGGCCATCCGGATACCCCACGGATGCTTATACCAGTCCAAACGATAAACTGGCAAGAACAAATGGTAACGGAAATAAGATAGGTCCTGCCATTGTGTTGAAAGTAATGGCTGGCGATCAGTTTAATGTAAGGGTAAGCAGCTGGTATAAATTGAATGGAGCCAGCCCCGGCACACCTGTGAATCCATTGGTGGAGCTGGTGAATGCTTTAACCGGAAGTATAGGAACGGTTGCCGGATCAAAAGCCACCGTCACGGAATTATTTTCAGGAGACATATTAAGATCTCCCGCGCAAACATTTATCAATACACAATCGAATTTTGTAAACGCAAGACCAAAGGCATTTCTTAACTGGATCCTGTTTGATGAGCAGTTCAAATTCGTTCAGTCCTCCAGCGGATTTGACCAGGTGGGAAGTGACCAGCAATTCAGGGTGCACCAGTTCAATGGTTTGCCGGTAAGCAGGAACGGGTATCTCTATATTTATGTTAGTAATGAAACACCAAATGTAGATGTGTACTTTGATAATTTGCAGGTGACCCATATTCGCGGGCCCATACTGGAAGAAACACACTATTATCCTTTTGGTTTAGTGATGGCAGGTATCAGTACAAAAGCCCTGGGGTTTGGAAGTCCTGCCAATAAATTAAAATACAATGGAAAGGAAGAGCAAAGGCAGGAGTTTGCAGACGGCAGTGGGCTGGAATGGCTTGATTATGGAGCCAGGATGTACGATAACCAGATAGGAAGGTGGCATTCCATAGATCCTCTGGCTGAAAAGATGAGAAGGTGGAGTCCTTATAATTATGCCTTTAATAATCCGCTGAGGTTTGTTGACCCGGA
>CBIHLW010000159.1:0-6276 GCA_966210755.1 uncultured bacterium | reverse complement strand
CAAGGTACACAAAGGCTTCATCGGCAGGAAAACAAATACTACGTATTCAATTACCAGGGCCGGGCAAAAAGCCTTCCAGGAACATATTGAAGGGTTGGAAAAAATGATCAAAGGATTCAAATAATTTTTTTTTGTTCAATTACTTTGAAATACAAAGTGCTTTTAAAAATGAATAAATATAAGGTTCTGGCAAAATTATACCTGTCCACCAATATGACCATCACAATAATTGTTTTGGCCACCTGCCTGGTATTTAACTGGAACATCAACATGATGTTTGCCGCTCTCAATGCCTGTTTTGTAATGAGCATTCCGGCCGTGATACTGGTGAGTACAATTCACTGGATCCTCAAAAGGATAGAAGTGGAAATTTCATTTGCATGGATCTTACTTCTTTCTTTCATCCCACTCTTCATTGTGGTACCCGCTATTTTATTCGTTGATCAGCTTCCGGGTGATGTGTTCTATCTGGTGGTGCTTGGAGTGGTTAGCAGTTACACTGGTTTATTAGGTCAGGGTATCTCTATCACCAAATTATTTAAATCAGATAAAAATGGATAAGCAAATCAGACTGATAAGAGGCCTGTTATTGTTTTTTATGATCTCTCTTTTTCTTAGTGGACTGACTGCTATTCCTGTTGATACGGAACTTGAATTACTGCTTCCTTTATTTTCCCCGGATACTCAAATGTATCACTGGCTGGAAAAGGTATTGACTGCTTATAAAGAAGTAAAGGAGATACACCCATTCTTACTATATGGATATGACTGGCTGGCATTTGCTCATTTTATCCTCGCCATACTTTTTATAGGCCCATATCGGGACCCGGTGAAAAATATCTGGGTTATTGAATTTGGAATGATCGCCTGCACGCTCATTCTCCCGCTTGCTTTGATAGCAGGATATTTCAGGGGTATTCCCATCGGCTGGCAAATGATCGATTGCTCTTTTGCAGTATTTGGTTTTTATCCTTTATGGATCTGTTACACTAAAACAAAACAAATCAACTCAACTATCAACAATTAACATCTAACATGGAATCAACACTTCAGGCCTTATGGTCAAAATCAAAACTACTGGTGAAAGCTCTTGTTATAGGCTTCATTATCCTTTTATTGCAAATACCTACTTTTTATATCAAAGAACTGATCAGTGAAAGGGAAGCCCGTCAAAAGGTAGCTGTAGCTGAAGTGAGCGGCAGGTGGGCAGGCAAACAAAACCTGGCAGGACCTGTACTGGTTTTGCCTTACAGAAAATCTAATGAAGACTCCATACAGCAAACAAATACAAGGCAAAATGCCTATTTCCTTCCTGATGAACTTAAAATAACATCAGAGATCAGTCCTGAAGAAAAATACAGGGGCATTTATAAAGTAATGCTGTATACATCACAGATCAGTATGAGCGGGTCTTTTGCAGGCCTGCACCTTGAGAAATTAAACATCAAACCTGAAGAGGTAATTTGGGACGAAGCTTACCTTTCGATCCATATTGCAGACATGAAAGGTTTGAATGAAGACGTCAAACTAAAATGGAAAGATAAAAATATAGATGTTTCAACGGATGATATTGAAGGCCGGTACCTGGTTGCCAGGCTTAACCTGCAAAGCCTGACTGATGCAACCAATTCCAGATTTTCTGCAGAGATAAATATCAGCGGTTCTCAGCAATTGTTATTTACACCCGTAGGCCGCACAACAACTGTACATGTAAAGGCCAGATGGCCTCATCCAAGTTTTACCGGCGACATCCTGCCCCTTACGAGCGACATAAAAAAGGATAGTTTTTATGCCCAATGGAAAAGCATTGCACAAAAAAGGGAGTTCCCGCAACAATGGAAGGACCATGCATTTGAATTCTATGACAATACAGATTCAAATGTAACAGACATCAAAGGGAATATAAACTATGCATCGTTTGGTGTAGACCTCTTTGTGCCGGTAAATGATTATCAGAAGATCATGCGCTCAATAAAATATGCTGCTTTATGTATCCTTCTCACTTTCGCTGCTTTTTTTATTGTGGAGATCACAAATAAAAGATCCCTGCATCCTTTTCAGTATGGACTGGTGGGCGTTGCATTAGTGTTGTTTTATACGCTGTTGCTTTCCATTTCTGAGTATACCGGATTTGATCTGGCCTACATTATTGCATCGGTGTGCACTATCGGACTGATAGCCTGGTTTGTAAAAGGCATGCTGGATTCCTCAAGGCTCACCACTATTTTATCTGTGGTGCTGATGCTATTGTATACATATATGTTCGTAATTCTTCAGATGCAGGATTATTCGTTGATACTGGGAAGTGTTGGATTGTTTATAACACTTGCCGTTATCATGCATTTTTCAAAAAAAATCAAATGGTAACTATTTAAATGCCTGGTATGAAAATTAAAATGATTTTGCCTGCTTTAACCGAAGCCAAAAGTGCTTACTGGCGGCCCATTAAATATTCACTATTCCCGCCTCTGGGCCTCGCAACACTGGCTGCATATTGTAATGATGATGATGAAATTGAATTGCTGGACGAGCATGTGGAGCATGTGGAAATAAATGATCAGCCGGATATAGTGGTGATCCAGGTGTATATCACCAATGCTTTCCGAGCATATGCCATGGCTGATCATTACAGGAAAAAAGGCGTTTATGTTTGCCTGGGAGGTTTGCACGTTACCGCTCTGCCAGGGGAAGCCGCTGCTCATGCAGATAGTATTTTTATCGGGCCAGGAGAAGACAGTTTTCCTGCTTTCCTGAATGATTTCAGAAATGGGCTGGCGAAGAAAATATATGTAAACAGTCAGCGTACCATCCAGGATATTCCCCCCATCAGGAGAGACCTGATTAAAAGGTCTCTTTATCTGGTGCCTAATTCCATTGTTGTTTCAAGGGGTTGTCCCCACCATTGCGATTTTTGTTACAAGGACGCCTTTTTCGAAGGTGGGAAATCTTTTTATACCCAACGGGTAGATCATGCACTTGCAGAAATTGAAAGATTGCCGGGCAGGCATTTATATTTTCTTGATGACCATTTGTTGGGCAATGACAAATTTGCTTCCGGTTTGTTTCAGGGTATGCGCGGTATGAATCGGGTATTTCAGGGCGCTTCAACCATTGATGCAATCTTAAGGGGAACCCTGATTGAAAAAGCTGCGGTTGCAGGATTGCGTTCTGTATTTGTAGGTTTTGAAACATTGAGTGCCATCAATCTTCACCAGTCCAATAAAAAACAAAACCTGGATAAGGATTATTCTGAAGCCATTAAAAGGCTGCATTCATTGGGAATAATGATCAACGGAAGTTTTGTTTTTGGTTTGGATGATGATAAAAAAGACGTTTTCAAACGTACGGTTGACTGGGCGGTCAAAAACGGACTTACTACATGCACTTTTCACATCCTGACCCCATACCCCGGCACCAGGCTTTTTAAAACAATGGAGCAGCAGGGCAGGATACTTCACACTAACTGGGATCAGTACGATACAAGGCAGGTTGTTTTTAAAACAACAGGATTAAGCGCTGAACAACTAAAGAACGGCTATGACTGGGCTTATAAATCTTTCTACTCATGGAGCAATATTGCCAGGGCAAGTTGGCAGCATGATGAAATAAAACATAAGCTCAAGCATTTTGCCTATGCAGGAGGCTGGAAAAAGTTTGAACCCCTTTGGAATTTTATGATCAAAACCCGGGGATTGAATAAGATGTTGCCATTGCTGGAAGCGATACTAGCCAGGGTGAGGCCTGGAAATATAAAAAATGAACGTTCACCATTTCCAGCCATTGCATGATGAAACATTCAAAGCATATTTTAAATACATGGTTATTGGGAGATTTTCTGCATCCGGTTATCTATGTCATTTATTTTACGATACCCCCTGATGTCATCACGTATACATTTCTTTCTTCCCTGATGATGGGTATGATCTTTTCATTCCCGGCATTTATAATATCAGCACTGTTGTTCAGGTTTTTGGTAAAGCAGGACTGGTCATTGTGGGTCAAATACCTGATGTTGGTTTCGGGGGCGGCATCAGGTGTATTCAAGGTGGCTATTGTATTTGCTGCTCTTACCTCCACCAGTTTCTACCTCGATTTCATACTGGAGTTATGTGTCCCCGGAATTATTTCCGCAGCGGTTTCGCCATTGTTTATGTATAAAAAATTAACGAGTCAATTAAATTCTTTCGTAAACCTGAATTGTAAATGAAGTATAAAGAATTAAATGTAGCCAGGCCCATATGCAGGGAAAAGCGAACTTTTGTTTTTATCAGGTCAAGGCTTAAAAGTTTTGCCTATGCAGCAAATGGTATATCAGTGTTTTTTAAAACAGAGACCAATGCCGCTATCCATCTTTTTGTTGCCTTCCTGGTTTTAATCGTATCCGTTTTATTAAATATCAGTTCTGCTGAAATAATAGTGGTTACGTTTTCCATTGCATTTGTCTGGGTTACTGAAATGATCAATACTGCAATTGAACGAACAATGGACCTGATCAGCCCTGAGGAACATCCTGAGGTAAAGGTGATAAAAGATATAGCAGCAGGCGCTGTGCTGATGGCTTCCATATCTGCGGTGATTGCAGGCTGCATAATATTCATTCCAAAATTGTTCCTGGTATGAAATACTTAAGACTTGTAATTCCAAAAACTGAGGCGAACCAGGTTCTGATCATGTCTTCCATTTTCAGTATGGCGCTTATAACTTTCAGAATTTCCTATACAGGATTTCCCATATTCGTTTTCCTTGTCTGGAACCTGTTCCTCGCCGGCATTCCTTATCTGATTTCAACCTGGATGGGTAAACATATCCAGGAAAGGAATGAACTTGTATTCTTTATTTCCTTTATCATATGGCTGCTGTTTATTCCCAATTCTTTTTATATCATAACCGATCTGTTTCACCTTCATCAAAGAGAATCTGTTCCTCTGTGGTACGACCTTGCCTTGTTATTTTCGTTTGCCTGGAGCGGGCTTTTATATGGTATTGTTTCGGTGAGACAAATGGAAAAAATATTCGAAGGTTATTTTTCCAAAAGGTTTGATCTCTTATTCATTGTTCCGGTAATGTTTTTAAACAGTCTTGGTGTTTATGTTGGACGATATTTGCGATTCAACAGCTGGGATGTTATTACTAATCCATTTCAACTGGCTGGAGATATTACTTATCTTTTTTTGCATCCGGTTCAAAACAGGCTGGATTGGAGTATGATCACCTGTTATACTTTGCTGATGACCCTGATCTATACTGCCATTAAAAAACTATCAAAGGTCTTATAAAACAAAAGCCCCGCTTGTACGGGGCTCCTGAAGTATTTAACTATGGAAACTTAGAAGTCTAATCCAAGTGCAAGATAGGTTTGTGGTTTTCCTCTGAAGAACCCGTCCATTTGCCAGGCCACATCAAACCGCAGAAAGTATCCTAACAGGGTGCTTCGTGCCCCAAATCCGTACCCGCCTGCAAATGGTCCAATACCTCCGGCTTTTATTTTAACCAATACACCCGGTGCCGTATTATTGGTATAAACAATATTAGGCCTTTCCAGCTTGTCATACCCCCCATTCCAGGCAGTTCCAAGATCAAAGAACTGAACAAGCTGCAGGTTACGCAGAAATGCATTATTGATTGGCCTGTTAAAGAATGTGCTGAACACAGGCATCCTGATCTCACTGTTGATTACTACATTATTATTTCCATTTGCTGCATTCTGTTTGAAACCTCTCAGGTTAACGGCCAGCGCCTGGAAAGTATAATCAGCATCAGGATCGGGAACATTGCTGGGATCGAAATAACGGTAACCTGCAGGCGCGCCTGTATTTGGATCGATTTTTTGGTTCTCTCTGAATTTCAGCCACCCGTCAACACCACCCAAATAATAGATCACTTTCTGATTTCCCCATGAAAGATCTCCTGCTGCACGTACGGCCCATATTACATTCCTGTAAATAGGAAGATAATGCCTTGCATCAAAACCTGCATTGAACAGGAACCTTCCTTCGGTATTACTTACATCATTTACCTGCGTGAACCAGTCAACATAGGTTTTCCAGCGTAAGCCATGCCATATATTCTGGGTTGGGTTGATGGTATTATCATGAACATATTCAAAGGTGAACTGTCCAAATGTTTTTTTGATATCCTGTGCTTTCAGATTTGATCGACACCACACATCTATCTTTACACGGTTCACTTGGAGCCCGTGATTGATCCAGATCAAGCGTGACCATTGCCTTACGGCCAAGCTTGAGCAGCCGTCCCTCACGTTCTCGTGTTCATTGG
>CBIHLW010000158.1:0-6280 GCA_966210755.1 uncultured bacterium | reverse complement strand
GTGCGCAAGCGCGACTGCCTTACTTACTCTGACACAACCATGGCTGAAGTCACGGCGAATTCGCTCATAAAGGCGCTTACTGTTGGTGTCTTGCAGATATACCCCGTAGTTATTTGCAAAATTTAATGAAGAAAACAACATAATCTTCCGCTTAAAACTTGCAGAAACAAAAAACATATTCTTTCTTTGTGTTCCACTCGAAACATCCTTAGAAAAGCCGGGAATATTCAAGAGCCTCTGAAAGCCACCAGCCAAACCCTTTAGAAAAATTTAAATTAATCCCGACATGAAAACTTTTTACACTCCCAATTTTTGGAATGCTTCATTCCTTATTCCAAGACAGCATCTCCCTTTCATTTATTCAGAAAGCCTGGTGTAAGTTTTAATGCCTGATCAAATATTTCAGGCGTTCGATCAATCAAAATTTCATTGTGAATTGTTATCCGGAATGCCGGAAAACTATTGCAGTGCCCAACAAGATCCTTTACTTATTGATAATCCGAAATCTCATTCCTTAAAACCATTTAAAACATTTGAATAAATCTTCCGGTGTAAAAAGTGTAAGCCGAAAGATCCGCCTAAACAAAATCACTTTAAAGTCATGAAAAAATTTTATAAAAAGTATTTGTTTCTTTCCCTGGTGTTGATCATGTCTGGTCTCTTTTACCAGGCATCGGCAAATACTTTTACTGTAACCAATACTGCAGATTCAGGTCCGGGTTCTTTGCGCCAGGCCATACTGGATGCCAACAGTAATCCGGGAACAGATATCATTGTATTTAATATTGCAACAAGCGGCAATCTGTTTGAAGGATTGTCTCCATATACTTATGCTGTAATTGAATTGAATACGGCATTACCTACCATTACCGGTGCGGTTTTAATTGATGGTACCACACAAATGGATACCAATACGGATTCGAGTGCTTTACAAATTGTTGGTGTTGATGCTGTAAACATCGGCAGGATTGCTTTTCCTGATGTTTATATTGTACCCTCTTCAACATTTGTATTTCCAACTAATTCAACCGGCGTTTCCGGAAACGGGATCTCCATAGATGCGGCCAATGTTACCATTAAAGGAATAGCAATTTCCGGGTTTGGTAATACCAATACAAACGGGGGTACAGCTTCGGGTCATAGTGACATTTCCATTCTGCGTTCACCATCTGCCCGGATAGTGAATATCACTATCAGCAATTGTTTTATTTCATGTGATGCCAGAGGTATTTTGCCTGTATTGGCCCACCGTAAAACAACCGGGAACGGAATACTGGTAGCTGGTAATAATGAAACCGGTACTATCACAAACAATTATATTGCCTACTCAGGTACCTATGGTATTCACTTCAATGGTAATACTGATAATAATAGTGTAGGCCCGGCAAGTACAACGGTTGGCAACCGCAACTGGCTTGTATCCGGCAACAGAATTGTGGATGTTACAATAAATCCTACAATCAACATACTCACACGTGTTAACGACGGCATCACACTTATGAAATGCGTTGCATTCAGGGTGATCAATAATTATATTTCCAACCCCGAACAAATGGGAATAGACATCGGGTATAATTCCGATTCAAATTATGTTGCCAATAACACCATCAGCGGTTTTACAAAAACAAGCGCCATTCAGCTCCAGGCAGGGATCCGGATTGGACTTTGTTCTGAAAGTGATACACTTACCAAAAACATTATATCCAATAATACATCTTCAATATTTAAGGGAGGTATCTGGCTTGACAGGTCCACACTCACCCAGCCAGGCGTTATACTTAAGAACAATATCAACCACCTTATCAATGAAAATACAATAAACAATAATAATGGTTCAGGTATTGTTCTGAGTACAGCAGGGTCAGGCGACTGTTATAATAATACCATAACCCGTAATTCAATTTATGAAAATACGGGGTTAGGTATAGACCTTGATTTTGCAGGCACATCGGGTACCACTTCCATCAGTACCAATGACGACGGAGATGGTGATACCGGACCCAACCAGGTACAGAATTTTCCCATCCTGGATTCAGTAAGACGCTGGTCTGGAAACAGGATCGCTTTCTTTGGAAAAGCGCCTGCCGGCAGCAAACTTGAATTCTTTATAAGCGACGGGCAAACCAACCAGCATGGTGGCGTTACATTGAACTATGGTGAAGGCAAAACCTTTATTGGCGCTTCCATAGAAGGTTCAGCAGATGATTTTTCATCAGGCACCGCATCATATAATGTTGATGGAAATAATGAAACTATAAGTAATCTTTTCGCCATTGTGTTGCCATATACAGGTGTGATAGAAACAACGGAATCAATCACCTCAACTGCTACCATTGGAAAAAACACATCTGAATTCGGACCTATAATGGATGTGCAGATCCCACTTGCAGTAAACCTGTTCGGGTTCTCATCTACTTACAACAATAATAATATCAGGCTGAACTGGAAAGCGGCTTCAGATAATGACTTCCTGTATTTCGTTGTTGAACACAGTACGGATGGAAAGAAGTTTTCGCCGCTTGGTACTGTATATCCAAAAGGAATTGAAGAAATTTTCAGCTATAATTATTTGCACAATGATCTTACCGGTGGCAATCATTATTACAGGCTGAAGATGGTAAACAGTACAACTAAAACTACCTGGAGTTCTGTGGTTCACATTACTGCCAGGGAAGTAAAGGAAGAACTGTTGGTTAATACCGTTTTCAGGGACAAGGTAGAACTGCAGGTGAAATCAGCCATTGACCAGGATATGTCCATTCATTTATTTGACGGATCAGGAAAACTGGTGAAGTATGCTGAGGTAAAGATGTTCAGGGGTAACAATTTTACCAGTCTTGATAACCTTGAAAATCTGGCTCCCGGCATTTACATCCTGATGATAAAAAAAGGTAATGAATCAGTAACCAAAAAATTGATCAGACAATAACATAATTATCCAATAACAATGAAAACAACCATGTAATCCAATCCAATGACAAAACCAGTTAATCCGATCCAATGAATAAGACCAGTTGATCCGATCCCTGAAGAATCACCAATATCTTAAGAAAAAAACAAAACAGATCCAATTCCTGAATCAATCCATCATCCGGAGAAACCAATTTGGGATCCAAAACCTGGGAAGATCATTTAATTAAACTTAAATGACAAATATGTAGAGAAACTGTACCCAAACAAAGCGTACCCGATGCACCTGCAAAGGGTACCCTTTACCTTTTTCTTAGTTGAAATCAGGTTTTAGATCTATTAAAAAATTAGTCAGGAATTTAGAAACACAAACCTCATGTATTCAGTAACAAAAAACATTATTTCAGCAATTTCCCTGGTATTGGTTATGTATACCGGGAATGCCCAGTTAACAATGGGAGGGTTTCATGCCAATTTTGGTATTGATGCCGATACCAGGTCTGGTTATCAGAAGTTCGGCCCGGCCGCAGCATCTGTTGGCGATGACTGGTTTTCTTTCCCGGGGCGTACCGGCAATGGCGTCATTGACACCACCGGTGCTGCTTATTACCGGTCGCAATTGCAGGCAGGACGTAATATCAGTTTTATTAAAACCATGTCGATGCCCGCATTTGCAAAAGTGAATGGCAAATTATGGATGGATGCCATTTACATTCGCGACCATAGCATTGAGTATGGAAAGGATACCACCACATTCAAGGGAGGCGATAAGAACGGTCATAATCCCGCTACCTGGAATGGCAATATTTCCATGGTTCCGCCCAAGATAGATATCGTTGATGCCTATGCGCATTTTCGCAGGGACGGAGGAAGTGTAAATGATTCACTATGGTTCTTCAGTGGTGTAAGCACCCTTGGAGTTGAAGGCGACCGTTATTATGATATTGAGCTGTACAAAGGCGACCTTAATTATAATAAAAAGAACGGCGACTTTACCTCAGATGGATTGAGCACAGGTCATACCGAATGGATATTTGATCCACTTGGAAATATAATCCAGACGGGTGATCTTATCATTGCCGTTTCATACAAGGCAGGACAGGCGCCTGTTATCGATGTACGCATCTGGATAAGCCGCCTCACATTTAACCTTATCAGGCCAAGATTGTTCAATTTCGGATCCGAGCTTGATGGAAATTTATTCGGAGGGTTTACTTCCATTTATTCAAAAGACGGTTCAACAAGTTTCGGATCGGGTATAGCCAATTTTACCAATGGTGCTATTGGAGATTCCACCTACTCAACACCATGGGGATCTACTGTAAAAAATACAGGATGGACATCCATGTACGAATCGCTCCATTTCATGGAAGTAGGTGTGAACTTTTCGAGAATAGGAATTGATCCTTCTGCATATATTACTACATTAGGAGCAGGTTGCAGAAAAATTTTCTCAACCCTGTTGATCAAATCAAGAGCTTCCAATTCATTTACATCAGCCCTTCATGATTTTGCTGGTCCCGTGAATTTTGGAGATATGCCTGCTTCCATGGATCTGGAAGTAAAAGCTGATACAATCACCTGTCAGAATGTAACTGCTAACCTTAGCGTGAATAATCCCAGTTCAATCGGATCCTATTCCTGGTCTACGCTTGACGGGAATATCCTGAGTGCCAATGATGATAATTCTGTTATAACTGTTAATAGAAAAGGAACCTATCATTTGCATACTACCATAGCTAAAGGTTGCCCTGTAGTACGAGTTGATAAGGTAAAAGTATTGGAAGATGATATTCAGCCTGTTGCTACAGCCGATATTACACTTACTGATGATGGACAAATACAATTAGTTGGTGGCGATACGGCAAAAAGCAATGCACTTACACCATTTGGAAAATCAAAAGGGTTGAAATGGGATTGGGCAGGTCCAAATGGATTTAACTCCAGGGAACAAAGCCCGGTTATTCAACTTGACTGGGTTTGGGGTAACTATAATCTTGCAATAACTGAAAACAGGAATGGCTGTGTAGCTAATGCTACGCTTGATATTTCATTCAGGAATATGCCTAAGAAGCCAACAGAGGAAATTGCTGCAGCGGAAGGAGATTATTTGTGGCAAAACGGTAACAAACTAACCCTGGTAACCACTCAGGAAAAGGAAACGAATGGTACCGTAGTTATTATTGGTGCAAATGGTCAGATTTTAGGAAAAAGCGTTGTAAATTTAAACAAAGGCAGAAATCAGATCGCATTACCTGTTCAAAAGACAAACCAGCTAAAGGTTGTAACCCTATACCTGGATAATGAGAAGATGGTAATCCGCAAAACAATTTTTTAAGATCCCAGGGATCACATAATACTAAAACCGCCATTCTAAAATGGTACTAGCCAGGTCCGGATTCGGGCCTGGTTTTATTTATTTAATAGCCAGAGGTGCCCGGGCCAGCCTGGCATACCTGATCATGAAATGAGAGCTGTGGATACCGACAAAGCAGGAAAGGGAGTCAGAGATCTGCGCATGATGGCCTATGGATAAAAAAAATCCTTCCGCTAAAGCGGAAGGACATTATGATAAGGCGTATAATTTTTCCGTATTGCTTTCATGGACAACGGACGCCTGGTTTTTTAAAGGATTGGATAAAATCTTTCAGTGGATCTGGATACCCTGGTTTAAATGGTTAATCGTTGTTCGTAAAAACTGGAATTGGATCTTATTCTTTGGTTTTTTAAGGATTGGAATCGATCAGCCACAAAATTAATCTTCACATAGCGCATTTGCAATGCGCAATTATGCTAATTATTGATCAGTGAAAACACTTACGGAGAAAGTTTTAAATTATCCATACCTGCTCCGCAAATAACTAAAATAACATAAGGCCCATTGTGGACCGCTTTAAGCAGGCAACAAAAAAATATGCAGTTGTATTAAAATCAGTGCAAATTATTTGATAAGTGTATGTCAATAAAGTTGTATGAGCGTATACACTTATTATGATATCCCATTCTGTACAATTCCTGAAATAGGTACAAAAAAAAAGGGCCAGAATAGAAATTCAGCCCCGTTTTAAAATCCAATATCCTATGAAAAACCGAGACTAAAGTAAGGGGCAGATCTGGACGGTGCAATAGGGAAACTACGTTAAGAATAAAATGTGGAAAACTAAGAGAATCAAAAGGATAGGTCAAAATATGGAACCCGCGTCCCATATGGCTTTCCCATTGTAAATTTAAATTTGGTTTATAATATAAACTAGTTTAAGTTTGTTTTTTCAGAGGATGATTGAACCTGTTTCTGCTTATTTATGATCAAATACCGTTGGCATCCTTAGTTTAAACCAGTAACCTGACCAGTGAACATCTATAACTGCTG
>CBIHLW010000157.1:0-6334 GCA_966210755.1 uncultured bacterium | reverse complement strand
TCTGGGTAAAAGCATGTGAATTACCCGGTAATGTTATTAAGAGACAAAACAACAAGCTGTTGCAATTGTGTATGGGTAACCCGGAAGATACTTGTAACGAATCTTTACCAGCCCTTCCATAATAAATTTGTCTGTAAAATAAAAAAAGAGCAGAGATCAGGAGCGCTCCAGCTCTCTTTCTCTGCTCTGTATTTGTGGATCCTGCTGGGATCGAACCAGCGACCCTCTGATTATGAGTCAGATGCTCTAACCATCTGAGCTAAGGATCCGGAAGTCAGTTCAAAGTTAATTGTTCAAAGTCCGGATTCCGAAATCATTAAACTTAAAACGAATCTAAAGTTCCTTTGAACTTTGAACTCCCAAATTGGGTTGGCAAAAATAGGGAAATCCAACTATTTGATCTCTTCAAATTCAATATAGTCGCCGGCTTTGGATGGCGATGGCTGACTTTTTATATTTTGGGTATTTACCTGCTGCTGTTGCTCGTGCCGGCGTGCCTGTTCCTGCATCTTTTCCTGCATTTCCCTGAATCCTCTTTTTACTTTTTTGGTTGTTCTGTATACGGGTATGATCAACCGGAACACCACCTTGAATGCCAGGTAGGCCAGGAATATATAAAAAAGGATCTTGATAATGGTCATAGTCAATCAAAGATACATAAGGCGTTCACCCCTATAACCCCGTTCATGGTTTTTAACGTTTTCAGTCCTGTTTAGCGTGGTTTCTCCGCCGTTTCCTGTCTATCTTTCAATTGAAACTTTATTGGTCTTCTATTTGCTTGACCATAGTGTGAGATATGACGGCTAAGCCACCCATAAACAGAAAAAAAAGATTCCTCAGGTTATGCCTCATAACTTTTGGCAGCATGGCCCTGGTGGTCCTGGCACTCCATATCTGGTTTGTGAATAATGCCCGCCGTGTGATCATTGAAACCGTGGCGGCCCGCTCACACGGTAAGCTCAGCCTCGAACTTTCCCAACTGAGCTTTCATTTTTTATCATCACAACTGCAGGTGAAGCAGGCAAAGCTTGTAAGCACTGATACTACCAGCCAGGCCGTAAGCTATAATATCACCTTTGATAAATTATCCATAAAGGTCGGGTCATTCTGGCCTTTGTTATTTAACAGGGAGATCGCCATCGATTCTGTGGAAGTGCTCAACCCCATTATCAACATCACACAATGGAGAAAGGATAGCACAAGAATATCCGGCCAGGAAGATATTTCCATTCCCCGGCAAATGGGAAAGATCTATAATTCCATGCTGGATGGACTTGAAGCATTCGGCATTCAGCGGATCCATATTTCAAATGCACAGGTACGCCTCCTGAATAAATTAAAACCGGATGAAGATCCTGTGGTGATCTCCAATATTCATTTCAATCTGGTAAATACCTCAAACGCAGCAAAACGCGATGCCTTTATTGAGAATAAACAAACGGTTGATCTTACCACCACGCACCAAAATATTGCGCTGCCGGGGGGAAGACACCGCCTTTCATTCCGTGGTTTCAACCTTAACCTGTTCAACAGGCGGATGGAGCTGGATAGCTGCACGGTTACCGCCATAGCAAAGGATAGCATGAAGAGCAGCTATTCCATTTTTTTTGATAAGCTGTTATTGGTGGGTGTTGACTTTAACGCCATGTATAAGCATAATCTTATCAAAGCGGATTCTGTTTATTGTGAAAACCCGCTCTTTGATATTAACATCAATACCAACATAGCCAGGAGTCCGAAAAAGGAAAGACCTGACCCCAATAAGATCATACAGGAACTGACGGGTGACCTGGACCTTGCCTTTGTAGGCGTTAAGCAGGCCGGCATCCATATCAATATCACAGGCAAAAAGGAAAGGTCCCTGTTCAATTCAAATAAAGACGACTTTGAAATGCGCGGTCTTAAGATCTATGCCGATTCTGCCAGGCCCGTGGTGATAGACCGGTTCGATATGCTTGTTCGCGATTATCATTTGTACAACGAAGACAGTTCCGCTGCTTATACATTTGACAGTATCCATTTCCTGAATAATAAGATCACACTCAATAATTTTTCCGTAACCACTACTTCCAGTCCTGATAAGAACAGGAGCGAACGGGATTTTAAAATCCCTCTTTTTGAATTGACAGGACTCGACTGGTACCAGCTGATATTTGAAGAAACCCTGGAAGCAAGAGAAGCTGTTTTATATAGCCCGGTGATCAAATACAGGAACATGAAAAGCAGCAGGGGCAAAGTAAAAAAAACCAGCATCTTCAAATCAATGCAACTGCTGGATAATGTGATGACCCTGGACAGGATCTCTATTGTTAATGGGCAACTGGATATGCAACTGGGTGCAACTACTTCGTTAAAGATAAAAGATGCAAACATCAGCCTGAATCATATCACCGAAGATTTTGCAGGATTGCGTGAAGCAGTGAGCCGGCTTTCATTTTCAAATGCGGTTATAAAAATAAAAGACATTACTACCCTGATCTATAATGCAGCTTATTCAGGTACAGAACTGATACACGCCGACAGGATCATAGTAACCGGTAGATCAGGTTTTTTAAAAGCGGATGTAAAAGATGTATTCATCAACAACCTGCTGATAAACGAAAATTCCGAGACCGTGATGGTTCAGGGATTAAAATGGAGATCCGCGAACGTTCATTTCAGGCAACCTGAAAAGAAGTCTGGAAAAAGATCTGCTACCGATATCAGTCTTTCCCATATTGAAGGATACAATACACGGCTTTTTTATTCAAGTGGCGATAACGAGGTTACCAGCTATATACAATCATTAAAGCTGGAAAGCCTGGTCAAAAACCCGGAAGGACTTATGCAGGTAAAAGGATTGTCGGTAATAGGAAATGATCTCCACTTTAAAGGGGATCGTTTGAATGTAAAAGCATCCTCTTACTTTATCAACAGCGAAACGGGTTCTAACCTTACAAACCTGGAGGTAAACCGGGTAAAAGAACGCGATAGTATTTTTTTGATCGCACCGGCTTTAAGTTTTACAGGCAATATGAATGAGATGCTGGCAGGTGATATTCATTTAAATGAAATGGTGATAACAAAGCCTGTATTGAAGGTGAATAACTGGAATGAATCGGTTAAAAAAGAAGCAGGACTGTCGTCAAACGGTTTACGGATCGACCGGCTGAAGGTATCTGAGCCGGATATACAAATTGCCCTTCATCGTAATGATTCCATAACCAGGATCAACCTGCCTGTTTCTGAAAACAGCGCTATCGCTGCTACAGGATTACAGGTTAACGATGCCGGTTTTCAGCTGGCTGCTTTATCAATACAAGCCCAAACTGCAACACTTGAAAAACGTACGGGAGAGATAATTGGTGTGGAGAAAGGGAAGCTGGATATGGAATTGTCCAACCTTAAATATGCTAACAATAAAGACCTTCCATCGTGGTCGTTAATGGTGAACAGCCTGCACCTCACCAATCCAAATAGTTTCAGGCTCTCAAAAAATAATAAACTGCAGTTAACACAGACCTCAGTGGGAAACATCCAACTTTCTTCTGAATCAGTTTTCAGTTTCAGCAGGTTGTTGAAGGAAAATATTTCTGCATGGGTAAAAGGCACCACAGGGGAATACATTGACAGTAATACCACCCTGAATTGGTATAATGCAGCATATAATTCAGCAAAGAAAATATTATCGCTTGATTCTTTCCGGTACACACCAACCCAGTCACTGGATTCTGTAATGGCCAATGCTGCTTTTCAAAAAGATTACATCACGCTAAAAACAGGGGCTGTTACCATGAGTGGTTTTAACCTTGAAAGCTTTGAAAAAGATAGTTCCCTGGTGGCAGATGTGATAGAAATAAACCAGCCTTTGCTTACTGTTTACCGCGACAAAGCACCGCCATTCCTTGAAGGCAATTTAAAACCCCTGCCTGTTGATATGATCCGAAACATCACCATGCCGGTTGATGTGGGGACTTTAAAAATGAATGATGGTACGTTGCACTACACGGAACGCAATGCTAAAACCAGAGCTGAGGGCACGCTTGACCTTACCCGGATGAATGCAAGGGTATCAAATTTAAAAAACCGCGATCTCACAGGCACAGATTCACTGGTATTCAGCCTGGATGCTTTTCTCATGGATTCTTCCCTGTTGAATCTGATGGTGAAGGAATCATATACTGACAGCCTTCGCGGCTTCTTAATGACGCTTCGCTTAAAGCCTACCACGGTTTCATTATTGAATCCCGTACTTGTTCCACTTTCAAATGTTCTGATCACTTCAGGAACCATTGATTCATTTCAACTCAATGCCATTGGCCGCGAGGATCTTGCCATTGGTGAAATGCAGATGTATTACCACGACCTCCGTATAAAACTGATTAAGAATGGAGATCCTTCAAAAACAAATTTCATGGGAAGGGTAGCCAATTTTCTAGTAAACAGTTTTGTGATCAGGAAAAATAATAAGGGACGCACCGGACTGGTTTTTTATGAAAGAGCAAAGGACCGTTCATTTTTTAATTACCTCGTTAAAATAACATTTAGCGGTATGGCCACCAGCATAGGCGTGAAAAAGAACAGGAAGTATATGAAGGAGTACAAACGTGAATTGAAAGAAAGGAACCTTCCGGGTTTCTACTTCAAATAGCTATGCAGAAATTTTTTTCTGTTCAATGTTTAAAAATCCTGTACTTGTAAAAGGGATGTGGGGTATACTGAAAACCTCTGGTGTAAGGTTTGCATGAGAGTCAGGATGCAACAAGCCAGGGCAGGAACAGCCAATAAGAATAAACCCACAGGAAAGCTGGCCACTTTCTTTGTGAAGGTCCATCATGCATTTTCTTTTGTGATGCTGTTTTTCAAAGAAGTGTTTCAAAAACCTTTTCATACCAGGGAATTCATCAGGCAATGCTATAATATAGGTTATAAATCACTTCCTCTTATCTCCATAACGGGATTCATAACAGGACTTGTTTTTACAAAGCAGTCACGGCCATCATTAGCTGATTTTGGAGCCACTTCCTGGTTACCATCGCTGGTTTCAATAGCCATCATGAGGGCATTGGCACCATTGGTCACCGCGCTTATTTGTGCGGGCAAGGTAGGTTCAAGTATAGGCGCAGAGCTTGGTTCAATGAAGGTAACGGAACAGATTGATGCCATGGAAGTGTCGGCCATCAATCCATATAAATATCTTGTAGTAACCAGGGTACTGGCCACTACTTTGATGATACCCTTACTCATGTTCTACACGGCTTTTGTGGCCATGATGGGATCATTCCTCGATATCAATGCAAACGAACAGACCAGTTTTATTACATTTTTTGAAAATGCTTTTGCCAGTATATCCTTTCTTGATTATTTCACTTCGATAGTTAAAGCACTGGTTTTTGGATTTACGATCGGCATCGTGAGCAGTTATAAGGGATTCCATGCCAGCCAGGGCACCATGGGTGTAGGGCTGGCCGCGAATTCCTCAGTGGTGGTATCCATGTTCCTGATCTTTATAGAAGAGATCTTAATAGTTACGGTATCAAATTTTTTCAGGGCAGAATAGTAAAACAATGGTGAGATCTGAAAACAGCGAGGTGGTTATTTCCATAAAGGACCTTTATAAGTCGTTTGGCCAAAACCATGTATTGAGGGGAATTGATCTTAAGGTACACAAAAGGGAAAACGTAGTTGTGCTGGGCAGGTCAGGAACCGGTAAATCTGTTTTGATCAAGATCATTGCAGGGCTATTGAAGCCCGACAAGGGCCAGGTGAATGTATTGGGAATGGAAGTGGAAGACCTAAAAGATATTGAATTGAGATCCCTCCGGTTGAAACTGGGCTTCTCCTTTCAGAACAGCGCTTTATATGATAGCATGACGGTAAGCGAGAACCTGGAATTTCCCCTGGTACAGAATTACCGGCACCTGTCGCGGTCAGAAGTTGAAAGTTCAGTGAGCCAGGTATTGGATGCAGTAGGCTTGTTACAAACAAAAGATCAAATGCCCTCCGAGCTTTCGGGTGGTCAGAGAAAAAGGATCGGGATAGCAAGAACCCTGATCTTAAAACCAGAGATCATGCTTTATGACGAACCAACTGCCGGACTTGATCCCATTACCAGTATCGAGATCAATGAATTGATCAATGAAGTTCAGGAAAGGTATCATACAAGCTCCATCATTATTACGCATGATCTTACCTGTGCCAAGACCACGGGCGACAGGATCGCCATGCTGCTTGACGGAAAATTTATAAGCCAGGGAAGTTTTGACGAAGTGTTTGCCTCAGATGACGAAAGGATAAAAAGTTTTTACGATTACAATTTTATACAACATCAATGAAAGAGAATAATAATAAGAAA
>CBIHLW010000156.1:0-6357 GCA_966210755.1 uncultured bacterium | reverse complement strand
CATATCATCCTATCCTGGGTATTCTGTCCATGCAATATTGTTCCATAGTTCCTTTCGAAGCGGTTGAAAAATATGGAAACGAATTCCGGAGCCATGCGGTTGGAACAGGGCCTTTTCAATTTGTAGCCTGGGAAGAGGGACAGGCACTGATCATGAAAAAGAATCCGCACTATTTTGAACTGGATGAAAATGGACAAAGACTTCCCTACCTCGATGGAGTGAGTGTGAGTTTTTATGATAGCAAGGCCACCGAATTTCTTTTGTTCCGCCAGGGAAAACTGGAATTCATCAACGATATAGATGCTTCATTTAAAGATGAAGTGCTTACAAAAAAAGGTACACTTCGCAGGGACTGGGAAAATAAGATCCAATTACATACGCATCCTTATCTGAATATCGAATATTTCGGCATACTGGTTGATACTTCCAATGCCCTGCTGAACAATTCAGCCCTGCGGTATAAGAAAGTGCGGCAGGCCATCAATTATGGTTTTGACCGTCAGAAAATGGTTTTATACCTCCGCAATTCCCTGGGTATACCTGCTACTGCCGGATTTGTTCCCGCCGGACTTCCTTCATTTGATTCCACTGAAGTGAAAGGCTATCATTATGATCCTGTGAAAGCAAGGAAATTATTGCAGGAAGCAGGCTTTAGTTCAGCCAATCTTCCTTCAATCAAACTTCAAACCATTCCGGTATATTCTGAGATCGCTAATTATATTTCCAAACAATTGGAAGAACTTGGTTTTAAAGTGCAGGTTGATGTGGTGCAAAAATCATTGCTGCTGGAACTGACCTCCAATTCAAGAACACAATTCTTTCGTGGGAGCTGGATAGCCGATTATCCCGATGCTGAAAATTATTTATCTGTGTTTTATTCAAGGAATCCTGCACCGCCCAATTATACCAGGTATAACAACCCGGAATTTGACCGGGTATTCGAAAAGGCATTGAAGGAAACCAACGATTCGCTCCGTTATATTCTATACAGGCAGGCAGATCAGATCATGATCAATGATGCTCCCGTAGTTCCATTATGGTACGATGTGGTGGTACACCTTGTTCAACCCAATGTAAAAAATCTCCAGGCCAATGCTCTTAATTTACTTGAGCTGAGAAAAGTACGCCTTCATTAAAAATCCTTTTTCTTCCCGTCGGTTTTAAGTGGCGGTAGCTTGTACTGATCCAGCACGGTAGATTCGGCTATCATTTTTTCTATCTCCTCTATCTTCCTTGGAGCAAATACGGAAAGTAATTCATAACCATCTTTTGTTATCAGGGCATCATCTTCTATTCTTACACTAATGCCCCACCATTTTTTATCACAGTTGCTGTTGGCCGGAATGTAAATACCCGGTTCAATGGTGATCACCATATTTTTTTTCAGGGTATCATATCTTCCTTTATCATGTACATCCAGGCCAATGTGATGTCCAAGGCCATGTGTAAAATAATCTCCAACGTTTTCCCCGGTGGTAATGATCCCCAGTTTTACCAGCCCGGCTGCAATCACCCCTCTGGCTGCATTGCCTGCTTCTTCCCAGGTGGCGCCATCCTTTAAGGTTTTGAATGCGGCTTCCTGGGCATCATACACCAGCTGGTAAATAGCTCTTTCTTCCGTAGAAAATTTACCATCTGCCGGAATGGTTCTGGTTACATCAGCGGTATATCTATGGTATTCCGCACCCACATCCATCAATATGAGATCATTGCCAATTCTTGTTTTTGTATTTTCTGTATAGTGAAGGATACAACCATTTTCTCCTGCGCCAATGATCGATCCATAGCCTATGCCTTCAGCCCCGTATCTTTTATGGATATATTCATGTAATCCCTGGATCTCCAGTTCGGACATGTCCGGCTTTACAGCTTTCATCACTTCATTCTGTCCCCTGCATGATATTTCCACTGCTTTCCGGATCAGGTAAAGTTCCTCTGGTGTTTTTATTTCCCGGAGCGATGAAGTGATATGGCTGAAGAGGTCGGGATTGTACCTTTTATGATCCTGTTTTGATTTGAATAACCGGATGCCCTCTCCATCCTTTATGGCCATGATCTCTTTGATACTGGCATGTGTGGCCATTTGCGGATCGGTCTTCATTTCATTTTGTAAATAGGCCTTGATCTGATCCAGGTTCTCTGCCTTCAGGTAACCACTGGCCATTCTTACAAGTTCTTCTACGCGGGGATCCATCTGTTCACCTATACCAGCTTTATTCCTGAACACTTCAATAAGCCGGTAAAGATTTCCCTTGTCATTTGATTTACGTACGTCATCTGGCAGGTAATCAAAAATGATCTTTTTGAATTTTGAAAAATCAATGGAAAGCGAATGTATTTCCTCGCCATTATAAACATTTTTTATTCCCAGTTTTTTTTGAACGCCTTCCACGCCTAAACGCCTTCCATCCCAGTGTTCCGCCAATGCATCTTTTTCCTGAACAAAAAATAACTCGTTGAACTTTTCTCCTTTATCTGAAATCTGGGTTTCCTTAAATAAGAACAATACAGCATTGGGTTCCCTGTATCCTGTAAAATAATAGAGGTCTGGATTCTGGTGATAATTATATTCCACATCGTTTGAAAAGGTGCGGGTAGGTGCGGCAAAAATGGCCATGACCGAATGGGCAGGCATCATGGCGCGTGCTGCTTCTCTTCTTCCTTTATGAAATTCTTTTGTGAGATAATCTTCCGGAAGTTTATCCTGAGCCCGGGAACTTATATAAAATAGCACCAGAACCAGGAAGTACATCCTGAAAAGCGTTGGCTGCATACTTCTTATGTTTATCTTTAAAATTAAACACGTGAAGGCATGCAGCCAATACCGTTCGAATAATTATTTATTTAGTCGTCGTCCTCTTCGTAATACGATTCCTCATTATTATTGTAATGTTTTTCCCATACCTCAACCATTTCATCGCTGAGGCATTCGATGATGTCGTGAAGCTTATCATTTTTTTTCTTCCAGTGAGTGGTCATCTCATCACCATACTTAAAAACAAACATGCAATGATCCGACTCCATTGTAACCTTTATGAGTTCAACAGGTAAATTCATTTCCTCCTGAACAAGGTAATAGCAACCTGGTTCCAACAATCCATACGAATACATATTCTATCCTCCGTTTTTGGGTGGTTATTAACTTTCTTATGGGTTAGTAAGCTAATAAGGCTGTAAGTAGAATCAATGGGGTAGTGTGAGCCAGTTGTTCAGGTTATTGGGGCTTTAAATAGGTGCCCGTGAATGACCCAAAATTAGGCGTTTTCAACTCAGAATTACCCTGCGTTCTTTAATTTTTTTAAAATGTTATAACTGCCTGTCTATCAACCTAAAAATTCTCCAACGACCATGCTCTTTCACCGGGGTAAAGCTAATTTATTTAGCAAAGCTACTTATCTTTTTTCATATATTTGCGATCTGTGAGGTGACAGAATCCCCTTTTGCAGCACCATCCTTAGCCTTAGCTTTAATAAAGTTGTTGTCAGCATCAGGGTATTTCCATTATCGGGGATGCCTGTTATCTCAATCATTTAATTTTACTGAAATAAGCGGTTTATAATCCTATGGCAGAAACTAAAAAGAACCTGTTCGAATACACGGAAGAAAGTATCAAAAGCCTGGATTGGAAAGAGCATATCAGGCTCCGTCCGGGAATGTATATCGGTAAGCTTGGCGACGGGTCGAGTCCGGATGATGGAATTTATGTTTTGGTTAAGGAAGTGCTGGATAACTGTATCGATGAATACACAATGGGTTATGGTAAGAACATTGAGGTGACCATCGACAAAAAAACGGTTATTATCCGCGACTATGGGCGTGGTATTCCACTGGGAAAGGTTGTTGATGTTGTCAGCAAGATCAACACGGGTGCCAAGTACGACAGTAAGGTTTTCCAGAAAAGTGTAGGATTGAATGGTGTGGGTACAAAGGCAGTGAATGCGCTCAGCAGTTATTTCAAAGTAGCTTCTGCCCGTGAGGGAAAAATAAAAGAAGCGGAATTTGAAAGAGGAGTATTGATCAAGGAGCACAAAGAAACAAAGACCTCGGAGGATAATGGAACCCTTGTAACCTTTATTCCTGATGAAACAGTTTTCAAAAATTTTCATTTCATACCGGAGTACCTTGAAAAACAGATCTGGAACTATTGTTTTCTGAACGCAGGCCTGAGGATCATTTTCAATGGCAAGACCTATGTAAGTAAAAATGGTTTGCTCGACCTGCTGGTAAGGGAGACCAATGCCGATACCAACCCGGATGGCATACGCTATCCCATCATCCATTTGAAAGGCGAGGATATTGAAGTGGCGCTTACGCATAATAATGATTACGGCGAGGAGTACCATTCTTTCGTGAACGGTCAGCACACAACGCAGGGCGGAACACACCAGGCTGCATTTCGTGAAGCTTACGTAAAAGTGATCCGTGATTATTTCAAAAAAGATTACGATGCCTCGGATATAAGAGCAAGTATTGTGGCAGCCATTTCAGTGCGTGTGGTGGAACCGGTTTTTGAATCACAAACCAAAACCAAACTGGGTTCGGTGAACGTTGATGAAGGAGGGCCGAGCATGCGACAGTTCATCCTTGATTTCCTTTCAAGGGAACTTGATAATTTCCTGCACAAAAATCCAACTGTTGCAGATGCCCTTAAAAAAAGAATAGAACAAAGTGAACGGGAACGTAAGGACCTGGCCGGTATAAAGAAACTGGCCAATGAAAGAGCAAAGAAGGCCAATCTTCACAATAAAAAGCTTAGGGATTGCAGGGTGCATTTCAATGAAGAACCCCCGGCAAAGAATAAACAGGAATTTTTCGCGATCCAGAAAGAAACCACCATTTTCATTACAGAAGGCGACTCGGCCAGTGGTTCCATTACCAAGGCAAGAAGTGTAGAAACCCAGGCTGTGTTCAGTTTACGTGGAAAGCCACTCAATTGTTTTGGCCTGAGTAAAAAGGTGGTGTATGAAAATGAGGAGCTCAACCTCCTGCAACATGCGCTCAATATTGAAGAAGGCATGGAAGGCCTTCGTTACAACAGGATCGTGATTGCCACCGATGCCGATGTGGATGGAATGCACATCCGTTTATTGATCATGACCTTCTTTCTGCAATTTTTCCCTGACCTGGTGAAGAATAACCACGTGTATATTTTGCAAACGCCTTTGTTCAGGGTAAGAAATAAACAGGAAACCATTTATTGCTATTCAGAAGCTGAAAAACAGGCAGCGGTAAAAAAACTGGGTAATAAACCTGAGATCACGCGATTCAAAGGGCTTGGTGAAATTTCACCGGATGAATTTGGAAGATTCATCGGAGATGAGATCCGTCTGGATCCCGTGATCCTGGAACATGGAGACCATATCCAGCACCTGCTTGAATACTATATGGGTAAGAACACGCAGGAAAGGCAGGAATTTATTATAAATAACCTCAGGGTTGAACTTGATGTTGTAGAAGACGCAATAGCTTAAAATATTTCCCTTGAAAAAATTAGATGCCATCAGGAAGGCAAAGTCTTTATTCATGAAATGGAACCTGCATAAACTTACAGGTCCTGTTAGCGGCTCTCTTGCCAATGCGCTGAACATGGGTGAGATGTCGGACTGGCGAAAGCAGCATCCCGTAAAAGGTTATAATGATTTTTACCAGGAAACATGGGATTATAACCGGCGTTATCTTTTATATGAAGCCATCACAAAACAGGAAGGACTCCACCAGTCAGACCTTGATTATTTTGAATTTGGTGTGGCCGGCGGGAAAAAAACCAGAACCAGGCTTCACGGTTCTTTGGCTTTGACACCTTTGAAGGCCTGCCGGAAAAATGGGGTGCATTTGAAAAGGGTTCCATGGCCTATGCGCTGGAATCGCTTGGCATTACTGATGTAAGAGCCAGTTTTTATAAAGGCCTTTTCCAGGATACCCTCATTCCATTTCTTGAACAATACGATAACAAAAATAGAAAACTCATTCATATTGATTCAGACCTGTTCAGTTCGGCATTATTTACCCTGACACAGTTTTACCGTTTTTTGAAACCAGGCGACATATTGTTGTTTGATGAATTTGCAGTACCCCGTCACGAATTTCTTGCATTCAAGATCTTCACAGAATCTTTTTATGTTGATTATGAAGTGATCGGCGCTGCCAATAATTATTTGTTTGTGGCAGTAAAGATCGGAAACCGGAAGATGGAGTAATATAAATCAGGGTAATAGTTTTTTACGTAATGGGAAACAGCAAAAGTGTAAGCCAGTTGGCCTATAGCCTGTAGCTAAATAATATATAAACAATTTCAGATTATGATACATACGGTATTCCAGGAAGCAGATACAGAGGTGTTAAAAAAAGCGATCGAAC